>NZ_JBIBKS010000015.1:0-243754 GCF_042959345.1 Streptomyces sp. NPDC007905
ACGTAGCCGCGACCGCGCTCGACGGTCAGCTCCATCTCCAGCTTGCCCTTGCCGTTGAGCGTGGCGAGGACGAGGTCGGGGTTGTGCACCTCGACACCGGCCGGGGGCGCGATGTCGGCGGCGGTGACCAGACCCGGGCCCTGCTTGCGCAGGTACATCACGACCGGCTCGTCGTGCTCCGAGGAGACGACCAGCTGCTTGATGTTGAGGATCAGGTCGGTGACGTCCTCCTTGACGCCCGGCACGGTGGTGAACTCGTGCAGCACGCCGTCGATGCGGATGCTGGTGACAGCGGCACCCGGGATCGAGGACAGGAGGGTACGGCGGAGGGAGTTGCCGAGGGTGTAGCCGAAGCCCGGCTCCAGCGGCTCGATCACGAACCGGGAGCGGAACTCGTCGACGACCTCTTCGGTCAACGAGGGACGCTGAGCGATCAGCATGTGTGGATCAGATCCTTCTTTCGTGGACGCCCGCTATTTGACGTCCGACGGAAACCGCACCCATGAACAGCGCGGATACTGCAAGGGTACGGGCGGCACGGCCCGAAGGAGCCGTACCGCCCGGAACCCGAAGCCTGACGAAGGCCGTGCGTCAGACGCGGCGGCGCTTCGGCGGACGGCAGCCGTTGTGCGGGGTCGGGGTGACGTCCTGGATGGAGCCGACCTCGAGGCCCGTGGCCTGCAGGGAGCGGATCGCGGTCTCACGACCGGAACCCGGGCCCTTGACGAACACGTCGACCTTGCGCATGCCGTGCTCCTGGGCGCGGCGGGCGGCCGACTCGGCAGCCATCTGCGCGGCGAACGGCGTGGACTTCCGGGAGCCCTTGAAGCCGACGTGGCCGGCGGAGGCCCAGGAGATCACGTTGCCCGACGGGTCCGTGATGGAGACGATCGTGTTGTTGAACGTGCTCTTGATGTGCGCGTGGCCGTGAGCGACGTTCTTCTTTTCCTTGCGGCGCACCTTCTTGGCAGCGCCCTGACGTCCCTTGGGGGGCATCTACTAACTCCTACGGGAGGTGGTCGGTCCTACAGCGAAGACCGTGGACAGAGGTCCGCTGCGGACTACTTCTTGCCCGGCTTCTTCTTGCCGGCGATGGCGCGACGCGGGCCCTTGCGGGTACGAGCATTGGTGCTGGTGCGCTGACCGCGGACGGGCAGACCGCGACGGTGACGGAGACCCTGGTAGCAACCGATCTCGACCTTGCGGCGGATGTCGGCCTGGATCTCGCGACGGAGGTCACCCTCGGTCTTGATGTTGTTGTCGACGTACTCGCGGATCGCGACCAGCTGCTCTTCGCTCAGGTCACGAACACGGGTGTTCGGGTCGATGCCCGTCTCCGCCAGCGTCTGCTGCGAAAGGGTCCGGCCGATGCCGAACACGTAGGTGAGGGCGACCTCCACGCGCTTCTCGCGCGGGATGTCAACACCGGAAACGCGTGCCATTCAATGGCTCCTGGTGATCTTCGGAGGTCTTCCGCAGAACCGGCTCCCGGCCGCCGTACCAGGTACGAACCGGGTCCCCGGCCTCCGAACCGGGGGTGTCGAGCTGGAGGGCTCGGGTTCTGCGTATGAACATATTCAGCTTGCGTCGCGCGAATCTCTGCGATGGGTGCAGAGGGTTCGGTCGTGCGTCAGCCCTGGCGCTGCTTGTGGCGCGGGTTGTCGCAGATGACCATGACCCGACCGTGACGGCGGATCACCCTGCACTTGTCGCAGATCTTCTTGACGCTCGGCTTGACCTTCATTGGGTGAGGTTCTCCGGGTCAGTGCCATCGCTCCGGGCGGACCCGGGGCTCGGGCAAGATCTACTTGTACCGGTAGACGATCCGGCCACGCGTCAGGTCGTACGGAGACAGCTCCACCACGACCCGGTCGTCAGGGAGGATACGGATGTAGTGCATACGCATCTTGCCGCTGATATGTGCCAGGACCTGGTGGCCGTTCTGGAGCTCGACCTTGAACATGGCGTTCGGCAGAGACTCGACGACAGTGCCCTCGATCTCGATGGCACCTTGCTTCTTGGCCACGCTTCGCCCTTCGAATCGACTACCTTGATCGACTCTCTTGCTTTCCCTTATGGGCGCATGCGGACATGCGGGTGCACGAGAGCCGACGAGTCAGTCTACGTCAGGGCACCCGGAAACACGAATCGGGGAAGTCTGCCCCACAGCGGAGATCCTCATGCAGGGGAGAGCCGGAGCGACCGTCGTTCCGTCGTCCGCCGCAGGACCCTGCCGTCCGTCGTGACGTCGGTCCGGTCGACCCGTCCTCGACGCCGCCCTCGCGGGGCTCGGCGCCAGGAGCGTCCTGAAGGGCTTTCGAGCGGCTGCGCCGGCCTGTGACCGGCGTCTCACGGGCGCGGGCCGTCGTCATGCCAGCGGGTCGGGCGCCGCCGTCACGCCGTACTCCGCCAGCTTCGCCCTGCCGCCGTCCGTGGCCGTCAGCACCAGAGGACCCTGCTCGGTCAGCGCGACCGAGTGCTCCCAGTGGGAGGACCACGTGCCGTCCGTCGTGATGACCGTCCAGTCGTCCGACAGCACCTCGGTGCGCGGGGTGCCGAGGGAGACCATCGGCTCGATCGCGAGGCAGAAGCCCGGGACCAGCTTGGGGCCCTTGCCCCGGCGGCGGTCGACGTAGTTCAGCAGGTGCGGGTCCATGTGCATCTCGGTGCCGATGCCGTGGCCGCCGTAGTCCTCGATGATCCCGTACTTGCCGCCGCCGGGCTTGGGCTGGCGGCGGATGTACGTCTCGATCGCCCGGGAGATGTCGACCAGGCGGTTGCCCTGCTTCATGGCCGCGATGCCGGCCCACATGGACTCTTCCGTGACCCGGGAGAGCTCGATCAGCTCCGGGGCGTGGCCGGAGCCCACGAACGCGGTGTAGGCGGCGTCGCCGTGCCAGCCGTCGACGATCGCGCCGCAGTCGATGGAGATGATGTCGCCGTCCTTCAGGACGACGTCCTCGGAGGGGATGCCGTGGACGACCACGTCGTTCACGGAGGTGCAGATGGTGGCCGGGAAGCCGCCGTAGCCGAGGAAGTTCGACTTGGCGCCGTGCTCGGCGAGCACCTTGCGGGCCACCTCGTCCAGGTCCTTGGTGCTGGCACCCGGCACCGCCGCCTCCCGAGTGGCCGCGTGGATCGCGGCGACGACCAGGCCCGCCGCACGCATCTTGGCGATCTGCTCGGGGGTCTTGATCTGCACCATGGGGGTCCTGCGCTCTCCGTCACACGTCGACTGGGTTACGTACACAACACTACGGCCGCGGCACCCGGGGGGGGGGCACCGCGGCCGGAAGGACCGCGATCTACTTGTTCTCGGCCTTCTCGCGCTTGAGGGCCTCCAGCGCCCGCTCGGTGACCTCGTCCACCGGGCCCAGCGCGGAGATCGTACGGACCAGGCCCTGCGACTTGTAGTAGTCGATGATCGGCTCGGTCTGCGTGTGGTAGACCTCCAGCCGCTTGCGGACGGTCTCCTCGGAGTCGTCGTCGCGCTGGTACAGCTCCCCGCCGCAGACGTCGCACACGTCGTCCTGCTTCGGCCGGCTGTACGTCACGTGGAAGACGTGGGACGAGTCGTTGCGGCAGATGCGCCGGCCGGCGATCCGCTTGACGACCTCCTCCTCCGGGACCTCCAGGTCCAGGACCGCGTCCAGCGTGATGCCCTCGTTCTCCAGCAGCTGGTCCAGCGCCTCCGCCTGCGAGACGTTGCGCGGGAAGCCGTCCAGCAGGAACCCGTTCTCCGCGTCCGGCTGCTCCATGCGGTCCTTGGCCATCGCGATGGTGACCTCGTCGGGTACAAGGTTGCCGGCGTCCATGTAGGACTTCGCGAGCTTGCCCAGCTCCGTCTGCCGACTGATGTTGGCCCGGAACAGGTCGCCCGTGGAGATGTGCGGGATGCCCAGCTTCTCTGCGAGTCGGACGGCTTGCGTTCCCTTACCGGCACCCGGCGGCCCGACGAGGACGATACGCATCAGCGGAGGAACCCTTCGTAATTGCGCTGCTGGAGCTGGCTCTCGATCTGCTTCACCGTCTCGAGACCGACACCCACGATGATCAGGATGCTGGTCCCGCCGAACGGGAAGTTGTTCGACGCGTTGAACCCGACCAACGCCATTGTTGGCACGAGAGCAATCAGACCCAGATACAGCGAACCCGGCCAGGTGATCCGGTTGAGCACGTAGCTGAGGTACTCAGCGGTCGGTCGGCCAGCCCGGATGCCCGGGATGAAGCCACCATACTTCTTCATGTTGTCGGCGACTTCCTCGGGGTTGAAGGAGATCGCCACGTAGAAGAACGCAAAGAAAACGATGAGCAAGAAGTACAGAGTGATGTAAATCGGGTGACTGCCCTTGGTCAGATTCTGCTCGACCCAGGTCTTCCAGCCCGAATTGCCTCCCGCGAACTGCGCCACCAGCGCCGGAATGTAGAGCAGCGACGAGGCGAAGATGACGGGAATCACACCCGCCTGGTTCACCTTGAGCGGGATGTACGTGGACGTACCACCGTAGGAACGACGGCCGATCATGCGCTTCGCGTACTGCACCGGGATGCGGCGCTGGGCCTGCTCGACGAAGACGACGAGCCCGACCATCACCAGGCCGACCAGGATGACGGTGCCGAACTCGATCCAGCCACCGGCCAGGGTGCCCTGCTTCTTGATGGCCCACAGCGCGGACGGGAAGGTCGCGGCGATCGAGATGAACATCAGGATCGACATGCCGTTGCCGATGCCACGGTCGGTGATCAGCTCACCGAGCCACATCACGACGGCCGTACCGGCGGTCATGCAGATGACCATGGTGATGGTGGTGAAGATCGCCTGGTTCGGGACGATCGAGCCGGCGACCTGGCAGCCGTTGAACAGCGCGCCGCTGCGAGCGGTGGCCACCAGACCGGTGCCCTGGAGGATGGCGAGTGCCACCGTCAGGTAACGGGTGTACTGCGTGATCTTCGCCGTACCCGCCTGACCCTCCTTCTTCAGGGCCTCGAGGCGCGGAATGACCACGGTCAGCAGCTGAAGGATGATGCTGGCCGTGATGTACGGCATGATGCCGAGCGCGAAGATCGTGATCTGCAGCAGCGCGCCACCGCTGAACATGTTGACCAGTCCGAAGAGGCCCTGGTTGGCGGACGCCTCGTCCATGCACTGCTGGACTGCCTTGTAGTTGACGCCCGGGATCGGAACGTGGGTACCCACCCGGTACACCACGATGATGCCCAGCGTGAAGAGCAGCTTCTTACGCAGGTCGGGCGTCCTGAACGCCCGGGCGAACGCGGTGAGCACGGTGCCTCCTGCGACCCCCGCGCAACTGCGTCAAGGGTGACGGTCTTGAGGTTCGACGAATGACTAACGGCCAACTGCCGCTCAGAGTGCCCCATGGGAAGCACTCCGTGAAAGTGGGCAGTGCAGGCCACCTTACCTGTGCGACCGCTGCCCTAGGAACGACCGACCGGGGATACCCCTATCTGTGGAGTATCCCCGGTCGGGGTGGTTCACGTCATCAAGGCGTCCGAGGGACTCAGACGAGCTCGGTGACCGTACCGCCGGCGGCGGTGATCTTCTCCTTGGCGGAGCCGGAGACGGCGTCGACCGTCACCTGCAGCGCCACGGAGATCTCGCCCTGGCCGAGGACCTTGACGAGGCTGTTCTTGCGAACGGCACCCTTGGCCACGAGGCCCTCGACGGTGACCTCGCCACCCTCGGGGTACAGCGCGGCCAGCTTGTCGAGGTTCACGACCTGGAACTCGGTCTTGAACGGGTTCTTGAAGCCCTTCAGCTTCGGGAGGCGCATGTGGAGGGGCATCTGGCCACCCTCGAAGCGCTCCGGAACCTGGTAACGGGCCTTGGTGCCCTTGGTACCACGACCGGCCGTCTTACCCTTCGACGCCTCACCACGACCCACACGGGTCTTGGCGGTCTTGGCGCCCGGGGCGGGACGGAGGTTGTGGATCTTGAGCGGGTTGTTCTCCGCCATGATCAGTCGACCTCCTCGACCGTCACGAGGTGGCGGACGGTGTGCACCATGCCGCGGAACTCGGGACGATCCTCCTTGACGACCTGCGTGTTGATGCCCTTGAGACCAAGGGAGCGCAGGGTGTCACGGTGGTTCTGCTTGCTGCCGATGTACGACTTCGTCTGCGTGATCTTGAGCTTGGCCATTACGCAGCACCAGCCCCGGCACGCGCACGCAGCAGAGCCGCGGGGGCGACGTCCTCGAGGGGCAGACCACGGCGGGCCGCGATCTCCTCGGGACGCTGCAGGCCCTTGAGGGCCTCCACGGTCGCGTGCACGATGTTGATCGCGTTCGACGAGCCGAGCGACTTCGACAGCACGTCGTGGATACCGGCGCACTCGAGCACGGCACGCACCGGGCCACCGGCGATAACACCGGTACCGGGAGACGCGGGCTTGAGCAGAACGACGCCGGCAGCCTTCTCACCCGTGATCGGGTGCGGGATGGTGCCCTGGATACGGGGGACCTTGAAGAAGTGCTTCTTGGCCTCCTCAACACCCTTGGCGATGGCGGCCGGCACCTCCTTGGCCTTGCCGTAACCGACACCCACGGTGCCGTCACCGTCGCCCACCACGACCAGCGCGGTGAAGCTGAAGCGACGACCACCCTTCACAACCTTGGCGACGCGGTTGATCGCGACAACGCGCTCAACGTACGCGGTCTTCTCGGCGGCAGCAGCGCCGCCGTCACGGCCCTTCCGGTCCCGCCGCTCGCCGCCACCGGCACCGCCACCGCGGCGCTGGGGTCCAGCCATTGGAATTACCTCTCTCTGTTTCCGCTAGCTACGGCAGGCTCAGAACTTGAGCCCGGCTTCGCGGGCGGCGTCCGCCAGGGCGGCGATGCGCCCGGCGTACTGGTTGCCACCACGGTCGAACACGACAGCCTCGACGCCGGCGGCCTTGGCACGCTCGGCGACCAGGGCGCCGACCTGCTTGGCCTGCGCGGACTTGTCGCCCTCGCCACCACGGACCGACGCGTCCAGAGTGGACGCGGAAGCAAGGGTGTGGCCCTTCAGGTCGTCGATCACCTGCGCCACGATGTGGCGGTTGGAGCGGGTCACGACCAGACGGGGGCGCTCCGCCGTACCGGAAAGGTTCTTGCGGATCCGGATGTGACGGCGCTTGATCGCGGCGCGCTTGTAGGCGTCGCCCTTGAGGATCTTCTGCCCGTATGCCATGGCTTACTTACCCGCCTTTCCGACCTTGCGGCGGATGACTTCGCCCTCGTACTTGACACCCTTGGCCTTGTACGGGTCGGGCTTGCGCAGCTTGCGGATGTTGGCCGCAACCTCGCCGACCTTCTGCTTGTCGATGCCCTCGACCTGGAAGCGGGTCGGGGTCTCCACCTTGAAGGTGATGCCCTCGGGCGCCTCGACGACGATCGGGTGGCTGTAGCCGAGCGCGAACTCGAGGTTCGAGCCCTTGGCCGTCACGCGGTAACCGACACCGCTGATCTCGAGCTTCTTCACGTAACCCTGGGTCACGCCGGTGATCATGTTCGCCACCAGCGTGCGGGACAGGCCGTGCAGGGCCTTGTTCTGACGCTCGTCGTTCGGGCGGGTGACGTTCAGAACGCCTTCCTCACCCTTGACGATCTCGATCGGTGCCACGACGGTGTGGGTCAGCTCGCCCTTGGGGCCCTTGACCGAGACCGTACGGCCGTCGATGGTGACGTCCACGCCGGCGGGAACCGTGATGGGGAGCTTGCCAATACGCGACATAGCTGTTTCCTCCGTTCCCTTCCGCTACCAGACGTAGGCGAGGACTTCCCCACCCACGCCCTTCTTGCCGGCCTGCTTGTCGGTGAGGAGGCCGTGCGACGTGGAGATGATCGCCACGCCCAGGCCGCCCAGCACCTTCGGCAGGTTGGTGGACTTCGCGTACACCCGGAGACCGGGCTTGGAGATCCGCTTGATGCCCGCGATGGAGCGCTCACGGTTCGGCCCGAACTTCAGCTCGAGGACGAGGTTCTTGCCGACCTCGGCGTCCTCGATCTTCCAGCCCGTGATGAAGCCCTCCTGCTGGAGGATCTCCGCGATGTGCGACTTGATCTTCGATGCCGGCATCGTCACGGAGTCGTGGTATGCCGAGTTCGCGTTACGCAGACGCGTAAGCATGTCTGCGATCGGATCAGTCATGGTCATGAATTGGCCTTCGGCCTCTCTCGCCGGGGTTTCCTGGTGCGCCATCCCTCTCCCCGATCCGAGACGGGACGGGTGCGGCGCGGTGGACCTACGGCGTAGTAAGTCGTACGGGCGACCGTCAGGCGCCCAACCCTCCAAGCCTAAGCCATGGAGAGGAGGGCGCCTGACACGCCCATTGCTTACCGAGAGCCCTGGAATCCCTAAATAAGGGGGATTACCAGGAGCTCTTGGTCACGCCCGGCAGCTCGCCACGGTGAGCCATCTCACGAAGGCACACGCGGCACAGGCCGAACTTGCGGTACACGGAGTGCGGGCGGCCACAGCGCTGGCAGCGGGTGTAGCCACGCACACCGAACTTCGGCTTGCGAGCAGCCTTAGCGATCAGAGCCTTCTTCGCCATCTCGCTCACGCCTCCTTGAACGGGAAGCCGAGGTGACGAAGGAGCGCACGGCCCTCAGCGTCGTTGGTCGCCGTGGTCACCACGGTGATGTCCATACCCCGGGTGCGGTCGATCTTGTCCTGGTCGATCTCGTGGAACATGACCTGCTCCGTGAGACCGAAGGTGTAGTTGCCACGGCCGTCGAACTGCTTGGGGGACAGGCCGCGGAAGTCGCGGATGCGCGGCAGCGCGAGCGACAGGGTGCGGTCCAGGAACTCCCACATGCGGTCGCCACGGAGCGTGACGTGGGCACCGATCGGCTGGCCCTCACGCAGCTTGAACTGCGCGATGGACTTGCGGGCCTTGGTGACGGCCGGCTTCTGACCGGTGATCGTGGTGAGGTCGCGGATCGCGCCCTCGATCAGCTTGGAGTCGCGGGCGGCGTCGCCCACACCCATGTTGACCACGATCTTGACGAGGCCGGGAACCTGCATGACGTTCTCGTACTTGAACTCGTCACGCAGCTTGCCCGCGATCTCCTCGCGGTACTTCTGCTTCAGACGCGGAGTGGTGGTGGTAGCCATCAGATGTCCTCACCCGTCCGCTTGGCAACGCGGATCTTGTTGCCCTCGTCGTCGAAGCGGTAACCGACACGCGTGACGACCTTGTTGCCGTCCTTCTCCACGACGAGCTGAACGTTGCTCACGTGAATCGGGGCCTCGGTCGTGACGATGCCACCGGCCTGCGAACCGCGAGCGGTCGGACCGGCCTTGGTGTGCTTCTTGACCCGGTTGACACCCTCGACCAGGACACGGTCCTCGCGGGGGTAGGCCGCGATGACCTTGCCCTGCTTGCCCTTGTCCTTGCCGGTGATGACCTGGACCAGGTCGCCCTTCTTGATCTTCATGCTTACAGCACCTCCGGAGCCAGCGAGATGATCTTCATGAACTTCTTCTCGCGCAGCTCACGCCCGACCGGGCCGAAGATGCGGGTGCCGCGAGGGTCGCCGTCGTTCTTCAGAATGACGGCGGCGTTCTCGTCGAAGCGGATGTACGAGCCGTCCGGACGGCGGCGCTCCTTGACGGTGCGAACGATGACCGCCTTGACGACGTCACCCTTCTTCACGTTGCCACCGGGGATCGCGTCCTTGACGGTGGCGACGATGACGTCACCGATGCCCGCGTAGCGGCGACCGGAGCCACCGAGCACACGGATGCAAAGGATCTCCTTCGCACCAGTGTTGTCGGCGACACGCAGTCGCGACTCCTGCTGGATCACGTCTATCTCCTGATCGTCTGCCGGTTCCCGGCAGGGGCCTCAGTCACGAGGACCCCTGCCGAGCCTGGCGGAACTGACCTGCGGGGTTGGTCCCGCAGGAAATTACTTGGCCTTCTCGAGGATCTCGACGACGCGCCAGCGCTTCGTCGCGGACAGCGGCCGGGTCTCCATGAGGAGGACGCGGTCGCCGACGCCCGCAGCGTTCTGCTCGTCGTGCGCCTTGAGCTTGTTCGTACGGCGGATGACCTTGCCGTACAGCGCGTGCTTGACGCGGTCTTCAACGGCGACGACGACGGTCTTGTCCATCTTGTCGCTGACGACCAGACCCTCGCGGGTCTTGCGGAATCCGCGTGCCTCGGTGTTCTCAGTCACGTTGCTCTCGCTCATCAGGCGCTCTCCACCGTCTCGATGCCCAGCTCGCGCTCACGCATCAGGGTGTAGATCCGCGCGATGTCCTTACGGACGGCCTTCAGCCGACCGTGGTTCTCGAGCTGGCCCGTCGCCGCCTGGAAGCGGAGGTTGAACAGCTCTTCCTTGGCCTCGCGGAGCTTGTTCAGAAGCTCCTCGTTGCCCAGCTCGCGCAGCTCGGACGCCTTGGTACCGGCCGACATCACGCTTCACCTGCCTCGCGCTTGACGATCCGGCACTTCATCGGCAGCTTGTGGGCCGCACGGGTCAGCGCCTCACGGGCGATTTTCTCGTTGGGGTACGACAGCTCGAACATGACGCGTCCGGGCTTGACGTTGGCGATCCACCACTCCGGAGAACCCTTACCGGAACCCATGCGGGTCTCGGCGGGCTTCTTGGTGAGGGGACGGTCCGGGTAGATGTTGATCCAGACCTTGCCGCCACGCTTGATGTGGCGGGTCATCGCGATACGAGCCGCCTCGATCTGGCGGTTCGTCACGTAGGCCGGGGTCAGCGCCTGGATGCCGTACTCGCCGAACGCAACCTGCGTTCCACCCTTGGACATACCGTTGCGCTTCGGGTGGTGCTGCTTGCGGTGCTTGACCCTACGGGGGATCAGCATGTCGGTCAGGCCTCCGTTCCGGTGCTCTCAGCCGGAGCGGACGCGGGAGCCTCGGCCTTGGGGGCCTCGGCGCCGGCAGCCTGCTGCGGCTTGCGACCGCGCCGCTCGCCACCACGGCCACCACGGGCCGGGCGGTCTGCACCGCCACGGGCCGGGCGGTTACCCGCACGGGCCGCAGCGTTCTCGGCGCGGACCTCGGCGATGTTCTTGACGTCGCCCTTGTAGATCCAGACCTTCACGCCGATGCGGCCGAAGGTCGTCTTGGCCTCGAAGAAGCCGTAGTCCACGTTCGCGCGGAGCGTGTGCAGGGGCACGCGGCCCTCGCGGTAGAACTCCGAGCGGGACATCTCGGCGCCGCCGAGGCGGCCACCGCACTGGATCTTGATGCCCTTGGCGCCGGCCTTCATGGCGGACTGCATGCTCTTGCGCATGGCCCGACGGAAGGAGACGCGGGAGGAGAGCTGCTCGGCGACGGCCTGGGCAACCAGCTGAGCGTCGGTCTCGGGGTTCTTGACCTCGAGGATGTTCAGCTGGACCTGCTTGCCCGTGAGCTTCTCGAGGTCACCGCGGATGCGGTCGGCCTCGGCGCCACGGCGGCCGATGACGATGCCCGGACGAGCGGTGTGGATGTCCACACGCACGCGGTCACGGGTGCGCTCGATCTCAACCTTCGAGATGCCGGCGCGCTCCATGCCGGACGTCATCATCCGACGGATGGCGACGTCTTCCTTGACGTAGTCCTTGTACAGCTTGTCGGCGTACCAACGCGACTTGAAGTCGGTCGTGACACCGAGCCGGAACCCGTGCGGGTTTACCTTCTGGCCCATTACCGGGTTCCTTCCTTGCTGCTGACGACCACGGTGATGTGGCTGGTCCGCTTGCGGATCCGGTAGGCACGGCCCTGGGCACGCGGACGGAACCGCTTCAGGGTCGGGCCCTCGTCGACGTAGGCCTCGGAAACGATGAGGCTGTCGACATCGGTGTGGTCGTAGTTGTGCGCGGCGTTGGCGATGGCGCTGTCGAGCACCTTGCCGACGGGCACGGAGGCTGCCTGCGGAGCGAATCGCAGAACAGCCTGAGCCTCCGTGGCGTCCATGCCACGGATAAGGTCCACCACGCGGCGGGCCTTCATGGGCGTGACGCGGATGTACCGCGCCTGGGCCCTGGCTTCCATGGTTGTCCCTTCAGTTACTTACGTGTCTGAATGCGATCCGCTACTAGCGGCGCTTCGACTTCCGGTCTTCCTTGACGTGGCCCCGGAAGGTGCGGGTCGGCGAGAACTCGCCGAGCTTGTGGCCGACCATCGACTCGGTGACGAACACCGGGATGTGGGTCTTGCCGTTGTGCACCGCGATCGTGTGGCCGAGCATGGCCGGGACGATCATCGAGCGACGGGACCAGGTCTTGATGACGTTCTTAGAGCCCGCTTCGTTCTGGGCGTCCACCTTCTTGATCAGGTGGTCGTCGACGAAGGGTCCCTTCTTCAAGCTACGAGGCATCTCAACCCGTCCTTAGCGCTTCTTGTTCGTCTTGCGGCGGCGGACGATGTACTTGTTCGACGCCTTCTTGGGCGAACGAGTACGGCCTTCCTTCTTGCCCCACGGGGACACAGGGTGGCGACCACCGGAGGTCCGGCCCTCACCACCACCGTGCGGGTGGTCAACCGGGTTCATGACCACACCACGGACGGTCGGGCGAACGCCCAGCCACCGCTTGCGGCCCGCCTTGCCCCAGTTGATGTTGCTCTGCTCGGCGTTGCCGACCTCGCCGATGGTGGCGCGGCAGCGGACGTCGACCAGGCGGATCTCACCGGACGGCATGCGGAGGTGGGCCATCGAGCCCTCCTTCGCGAGCAGCTGCACGGAGGCACCGGCGGAGCGGGCGAACTTGGCACCGCCACCGGGACGGAGCTCGATCGCGTGGATCGTGGTACCGACCGGGATGTTGCGGAGGGCCAGGTTGTTGCCCGGCTTGATGTCGGCCCCGGGACCGTTCTCGACGCGGTCACCCTGCTGCAGGTTGCGCGGGGCGAGGATGTAGCGCTTCTCGCCGTCGGCGTAGTGCAGCAGCGCGATGCGCGCGGTGCGGTTGGGGTCGTACTCGATGTGCGCGACCTTCGCCGGCACGCCGTCCTTGTCGTGACGACGGAAGTCGATCACGCGGTAGGCGCGCTTGTGTCCGCCACCCTGGTGGCGAACGGTCACACGACCGGCGTTGTTACGGCCGCCCTTGCTGTGCAGAGGGCGGACCAGCGACTTCTCCGGCGTGGACCGCGTGACCTCGACGAAGTCGGCGACGCTGGCGCCACGACGGCCCGGCGTAGTCGGCTTGTACTTGCGGATTCCCATTTCTCAGTCCTCGTCCGATATCGGACGATCCGACCCGCTTACGCGGTCGGACCGCCGAAGATGTCGATACGGTCGCCCTCGGCGAGGGTCACGATCGCGCGCTTGCTGCCGGCACGCTGACCGAAACCGGTCTTCGTGCGCTTGCGCTTGCCCTGGCGGTTGATCGTGTTGACCCCGGTGACCTTGACCGAGAAGACCGCCTGGACGGCCTGCTTGATCTGGGTCTTGTTGGCGTTCGGGTCGACGATGAACGTGTACTTGTTCTCGTCGAGAAGCGCGTAGCTCTTCTCGGAGACGACCGGCTTCAGCAGGACGTCACGGGGGTCCGTGTACGACTTGCTCAGCGGGGTCTCGACGGTGTTCTTGCCCTCGGTGGCGTGGCGACGCGCCTTGGCGACGCGCGCGGCCTTGGCGGCCTTGGCAGCCTTGGAGGCAATGCTCGGGTGACGCGTAGCCATCAGGCCTCGCTCCCTTCGGTGTCAGCGGCCTTGGGGCCAGACACGAAGGACTCGAACGCGGCCTGGGTGAAGACCACGTCGTCCGAGACGAGAACGTCGTACGTGTTCAGCTGGCCCGGCTCCAGGATGTGGACCTGGGGCAGGTTGCGGGCGGACAGCCACGCGGCCTCGTCGGCGCGCTCGACGACCAGGAGCAGGTTCTTGCGCTCCGAGATCTTGCCGAACAGGCTCTTGGCGGCCTTGGTGCTGGGGTTCGCGCCCTCGACCACGCCGGAGACGACGTGGATGCGGTTGTGACGCGCCCGGTCGGTGAGGGCGTGGCGCAGGGCCGCGGCCTTCATCTTCTTCGGGGTGCGCTGCGAGTAGTCACGCGGCACGGGACCGTGCACGACGCCACCACCGGCGAACTGCGGCGCGCGGGTCGAACCCTGACGGGCGCGACCGGTGCCCTTCTGGCGGTACGGCTTCTTGCCGCCACCACGGACTTCACCGCGACGCTTGGTCTTGTGCGTGCCCTGACGGGCAGCGGCGTTCTGCGCGACGACGACCTGGTGGATCAGCGGGATGCTGATCTTCTCCACGCCGAAGATCTCCGCGGGGAGCTCGACGCTACCGGTCTTCTCGCCGGCAGGCGAAAGGATGTCAACAGTGCTCATCGGTACCTCAGGCCCCCTTGGCCGCGGTGCGGACCAGGACGAGGCCGCCGTTCGGACCGGGAACCGCGCCCTTGATGAGCAGCAGACCCTTCTCCGCGTCAACGGCGTGGACGGTCAGGTTCTGGGTGGTGACCCGCTCGTTGCCCATGCGACCCGCCATGCGGAGGCCCTTGAACACGCGGCCCGGGGTGGCGCAGCCACCGATGGAACCGGGCGAGCGGTGCTTGCGCTGGGTGCCGTGTCCGGCGCCGAGGCCCTTGAAGTTGTGACGCTTCATGACACCGGCGAAGCCCTTGCCCTTGCTCTTGCCGGTCACGTCGACCTTGATGCCGGCCTCGAACACCTCGGCGGTGATCTCCTGGCCGAGGGTGTACTCGCTGGCGTCAGCGGTACGGATCTCGACGAGGTGGCGGCGGGGAGTGACGTCGGCCTTGGCGAAGTGGCCCTTGAGGGGCTTGTTCACCTTGCGCGGGTCGATCTCGCCGAACGCGATCTGGACGGACTCGTAGCCGTCGACGTCGTTCGTGCGGACCTGGGTGACGACGTTGGGGCCGGCCTTGACGACGGTGACCGGAACAACACGGTTGTTCTCGTCCCACACCTGCGTCATGCCGAGCTTCTCGCCCAGGATGCCCTTGATCTGCTTAGCCATCGTTCAGATCACCGGCCTCAGAGCTTGATCTCGATGTCGACACCGGCCGGGAGGTCGAGTCGCATCAGAGAGTCAACGGTCTTGGGGGTCGGGTCGAGGATGTCGATCAGGCGCTTGTGCGTGCGCATCTCGAAGTGCTCGCGCGAGTCCTTGTACTTGTGCGGCGACTTGATGACGCAGTACACGTTCTTCTCAGTGGGCAGCGGCACCGGGCCCGCGACCGACGCACCAGTCCGGGTCACCGTCTCGACGATCTTCTTCGCCGAAGAGTCGATGACCTCGTGGTCGTAGGCCTTGAGCCGGATGCGGATCTTCTGTCCCGCCATGGCTACTCAGTAGTCCTGTCTCTTCTCACGCTCTGGAACCCGGCGGATTCCCTCTGCTGCCTTCGCTTCTCCGACCCACGCGGTCGGGCGTGTCGCGCTCCCGCTGACACAGATGTCCCTTGTTCGAACATCCCTGCGGGGAATGCACACGGCCCTTCCGGAACCGCAAGCCGGGGGCGGAAGGCCCACCGGGCGCCTGGCCGGTGCCGCGCCCACGCTTCCCGGAAGATTCCCGTACGTCCGCCCCAGTGCTGCCATCAGGCAGTTAGGACGACGAGTACTGTGGGACTCGCTTCCGGTCCTCCCGGCGGGAGGCGCGCAGCATCAACACTCGACCGAGCAACTCGGACAGTCTGCCATATGGGGCAGGGGCCTGGCCAATCGGGTCGAAGAGATTACCCCGAAGGTGATGTAGGTCAAACCGGTGTGCTCTCCGGACGGCTACGGAGCGGCCGCCGGGCCGGCCACGGGACCTCACCGGGCGGGCCCGCCCGGGAGCCCACCGTCCTGGACGCCGACTCACTCACGGCACTCCCCGTCTTCTGCCCCTCAGCCACACCCGAGAGTTCCAACAGTGGCCGGGAAGTAGGCACGCATGAACTTTTCGATGTCGTTGCGGTAACTACGGTCGACAGGATTGGCCTTTTCCAGCAGGACCGTGAGGGTGAAGCAAGAACCAATACTGGTCTCGCAACGGGCAGTGGAGATCGCTCCATTATTACCCACAGTGGTCTCGTACGTAGCGTTCAGGCGAACTGGCTCTGCGATGCTCGAAACAGAGTTGCCGGCTTGCGCGACCTCATAGGGGTCAACTGCGTCCGGATGCCAGGCAAACCTCATGGAGAGAGCGCTCTCCCCATTGGTGAGAACCTCACACCACGAGGAGGGCTGCGGCTTAAGATGGTCAACTTTATTGCGTTCGGTCACCGTGCCCCGTGCCCGCAGAAGTGCCCGGGAGAGGCTCCGGCTCACTTCAGTTCCACACAACGAGCCAGGCAGCTCTGCGTCATCGCTGCGCGTCCCAAACCAGACTCCAGCCCCAACTGCCGGAATCAGGGCCGCAAACGGAAGTAGGATCTTGAGAGAGCGCGTCCCTTGTCGACCTCCCCGGACACGCCCCGCGCGTGATCGATGCCGGCTTCCACAGACTTCTCCGCCAGATCCTGTCGAGCATAGGACGGCTCATTTCCAACCGTGGGCTTTGCTCCATTCCTCGGCGAGCGCGGTCAGCTGGCCATTCCTGTGCTGGTAACTCGCGAAGGTGTCCTTTGCCTGCTGATCATCCAGCCGCTTCTGTTCATCGGCCAACCACTTCTCCGTGACGAAGTCGAACCCCTCCTGGACATCATCACTCGCCACCGGGATATAACTGATCGCCTTGTCGAAGAGTGGCTTCGCTTCGAATTCTGCTGTTTTGGGGTCTCCCTGCGCCTGGATGCGGGCCTCCTCCAGGAAGCCGACCGTGCGCCCGGCGCGGGTCAGGGATTCCGAGGAGTTCGAGTGGTCCTTGTAGATGTCCGAGACCATCGCCTGGTTGAGGCCACCGTTCAGCGTGCCGTAGGCGTCCTTGTCCTTGGAGATCTGCTTGGCCACCTCGAAGAGCTGGTCCTGTTTCAGGGGGGAGTGCGCGATGTCGATCTCGCTCATGGACGCGTGGACCGTGGCGCCGTGATTCACCAGGAGGTCGGCCATAGGCTTGCGCAGCGCCGGAGGGAAGTCATCGCCGCTCTCCGCGAGGTAGCCGAGGGCTGACCTGACAACCGCCTCGTTCTGCTTCCCGTGCGACTTCCCGTGTGACACGTAGTGCGCATGCCCGGGGCCGCCGGGTCGATCCCGGTCGCCGCCGCCTGGAGCGCCGCACCGAAGCCCGCCCGGTTGTCCGCGTCGAGGCCGGTCGCGTACGTGGTGGCCGTCGGCCCTTGCCGTACGTGCAAGGTGACGTCCCAGTCCCGGTCCTTCATCAGGTACTTCATGTGCGCGTCCGAGGACAGACAGTGCGCCGCGGTGGCAGGGTCCCAGGTCATGAGGCCCAGCGCGCCGTCCACCGGGTCGTTGGCGAACCAGACCGCCCCTCGTCCACCCCTCACCGCACACCGTGCTGCAGCCGCCGACTCTCCGGCGGACCCAGGCACAGCGCCGGCAGCCCTTCCGTGTCGATCAGGAGCCGTTGCAGCACCACCGTCGGATCCACCCTCCAGAACCTCAACCGGTGAACGCCGATCCTCGTCACGGTGTGTTGTGTGGGCGTCGCGTTGACGTTGTCCGAGGTGGTCCGCGCCCGGACGGGAGGGGCCGGTCGGTCCGGGAACCGGTCGTGGCCGCCGTGGCAGCCGTGGCCGCCGGTAGTTTCGGAACCGCTTCCGGGAACGCGAAGGGGCCCGCACGACCGAAGTCGTACGGGCCCCTCCGACAGCTACCAGGTCAGAGACCGGGCCGGGTCAGTTCAAGATCACTTGTTGATCTTGGTGACCTGGCCGGCGCCCACGGTCCGGCCACCCTCACGGATGGCGAACTTCAGGCCCTCTTCCATGGCGACGGGCTGGATGAGCTCCACCGTCATCTCGGTGTTGTCACCCGGCATGACCATCTCGGTGCCCTCGGGGAGGGTCACGACGCCGGTCACGTCCGTCGTACGGAAGTAGAACTGCGGACGGTAGTTGTTGAAGAACGGCGTGTGGCGGCCACCCTCGTCCTTGGAGAGGATGTAGGCCTGCGCCTCGAACTCGGTGTGCGGGGTGACCGAGCCCGGCTTGATGATGACCTGGCCGCGCTCGACGTCCTCGCGCTTGATGCCACGGAGCAGCAGACCGACGTTCTCACCGGCCTGGCCCTCGTCGAGCAGCTTGCGGAACATCTCGATGCCGGTGACCGTGGTGGTGGTCTTCTCGGTCTTGATGCCGATGATGTCGACGGTCTCGTTGACCTTGAGCACACCGCGCTCGATACGACCGGTGACGACGGTGCCACGACCGGTGATCGTGAAGACGTCCTCGATCGGCATCAGGAACGGCTTGTCGACGTCACGCTCGGGCTCCGGGATGGAGGTGTCCACGGCGTTCATCAGGTCCAGGACCGACTGGGTCCACTGCGCGTCGCCCTCGAGGGCCTTCAGCGCGGAGACACGCACGACCGGCAGGTCGTCGCCCGGGAACTCGTACTCGGAGAGGAGCTCACGGACCTCGAGCTCGACGAGCTCCATGATCTCCTCGTCGTCCACCATGTCGGCCTTGTTCAGGGCGACGACGATGTACGGAACGCCGACCTGGCGGGCCAGGAGCACGTGCTCCTTGGTCTGCGGCATCGGGCCGTCGGTGGCGGCGACCACGAGGATGGCGCCGTCCATCTGCGCCGCACCCGTGATCATGTTCTTGATGTAGTCCGCGTGACCCGGGCAGTCGACGTGGGCGTAGTGACGCGCCTCGGTCTGGTACTCGACGTGCGCGATGGAGATGGTGATACCGCGCTGACGCTCCTCGGGCGCCTTGTCGATGTTGTCGAACGGGGTGGCCTCGTTCAGGTCCGGGTACGCGTCGTGCAGCACCTTGGTAATGGCGGCCGTGAGGGTCGTCTTACCGTGGTCGATGTGACCGATGGTGCCGATGTTGACGTGCGGCTTAGTCCGCTCGAACTTCGCCTTCGCCACTGGGGTCCTCCTGTGGAGTGGTTCTGTACGCCTTACTTCATCGGCGCCAGGTGATCTTTGCTGTAAAGGCCCGGAACCCGGGACATTCCTCCGCGTTTACGGCGGAATGCCCCTGGAGGCTCCGGAGTCAAGCCTACGGCGTGTTAACGCGGTGCGTTACTCGCCCTTGGCCTTCGCGATGATCTCCTCGGCGACGTTCCGCGGAACCTCGGCGTAGGAGTCGAACTGCATCGAGTAGCTTGCGCGACCCGACGTCTTGCTGCGGAGGTCGCCGACGTAGCCGAACATCTCCGACAGGGGCACGAGGCCCTTGACGACGCGGGCACCAGCCCGCTCCTCCATGGCCTGGATCTGGCCACGGCGGGAGTTGATGTCGCCGATGACCTCACCCATGTAGTCCTCGGGCGTGGTGACCTCGACGGCCATCATCGGCTCAAGGAGCACGGGCGAAGCCTTGCGCGCGGCCTCCTTGAAGGCCTGCGAACCGGCGATCTTGAAGGCGAGCTCGGAGGAGTCGACCTCGTGGTAGGCACCGTCGTGCAGGATCACGCGGACACCGGTCATCTCGTAACCGGCGAGGATGCCGAACTGCATGGCCTCCTGCGCACCGGCGTCGACCGAAGGGATGTACTCCTTCGGGATACGACCACCGGTCACCTTGTTCACGAACTCGTACGAGGTGTCGCCACCCTCGAGCGGCTCGATGCCGATCTGCACCTTCGCGAACTGACCGGTACCACCGGTCTGCTTCTTGTGGGTGTAGTCGACGCGCTCGACGGCCTTGCGGATCGTCTCGCGGTACGCCACCTGCGGCTTGCCGACGTTGGCCTCGACCTTGAACTCACGGCGCATACGGTCGACCAGCACCTCGAGGTGCAGCTCGCCCATACCACCGATGATGGTCTGGCCGGTCTCCTCGTCCGAGTGGACCTGGAAGGACGGGTCCTCCTCGGCCAGGCGCTGGATCGCGACGCCCAGCTTCTCCTGGTCGCCCTTCGACTTGGGCTCGATGGCGACCTGGATGACCGGCGCCGGGAAGTCCATGGACTCCAGGATCACCGGCTGCTTGTCGTCGCACAGCGTCTCACCGGTCGTGGTCTGCTTCAGACCCATGACGGCGATGATGTCGCCGGCGCCCACCGAGTCGATCTCCTCACGCTTGTTCGCGTGCATGCGGTAGATCTTGCCGATGCGCTCCTTCTTGCCCTTGACGGAGTTCAGCACCGAGGTGCCGGACTCCAGGCGGCCCGAGTAGACCCGGACGAAGGTGAGCTTGCCGAGGTGCGGGTCGCTCATGATCTTGAACGCCAGCGCGGACAGCGGCTCGTCGTCGGACGGCTTGCGCTTGACCACGACCTCCGGGTCCTTCACGTCGTGGCCCTCGATGGCCTCGACGTCCAGGGGGGAGGGGAGGTAGCGCACGACCGCGTCGAGCAGGGGCTGGACACCCTTGTTCTTGAACGCGGTACCGCAGAACACCGGGGTGACCGTGGTGTCCTTGGACTTGCCGGACGCGATGGTGATGCGACGGATCGCGGCGTACAGCTGCTCCTCGGTGGGCTCCTGGCCCTCCAGGTACAGCTCCATGATCTCTTCGTCGTTCTCGGCCACGGCCTCGAGCAGCTTGCCGCGGTACTCCTCGGCAGCCTCGGTGTGCGTGTCCGGGATGTCGACGACGTCGTACATCTCACCCTTGGTGGCCTCGGCGGACCACACGAGCGCCTTCATGCGGACCAGGTCCACGACGCCCTTGAAGTCGGCCTCGGCACCGATCGGGAGCTGCATGACGATCGGCTGCGCGCCCAGGCGGTCGCTGATCATGTCGACGCAGCGGTGGAACTCGGCACCGGTCCGGTCGAGCTTGTTGACGAAGCAGATACGCGGAACGCCGTAGCGGTCCGCCTGACGCCACACCGTCTCGGACTGGGGCTCGACGCCGGCGACGCCGTCGAACACCGTCACGGCACCGTCGAGCACGCGCAGGGAACGCTCCACCTCGACGGTGAAGTCGACGTGGCCCGGCGTGTCGATGATGTTGATCGTGTGGTCGACGTCTTCGAGCGGCCAGTGACAGGTGGTGGCAGCAGAGGTGATCGTGATGCCACGCTCCTGCTCCTGCTCCATCCAGTCCATGGTGGCAGCGCCGTCGTGGACCTCACCGATCTTGTAAGACACACCGGTGTAGAACAGGATCCGCTCGGTGGTGGTCGTCTTGCCCGCGTCGATGTGGGCCATGATCCCGATGTTGCGGACCTTGGCCAGGTCAAGTGAAGTGGTAGCCATAAGGCTTCAGTCTTCTCTCGGTCTCGATGTGGGTAGCGACTACCAGCGGTAGTGCGCGAAGGCCTTGTTGGACTCGGCCATCTTGTGCGTGTCCTCGCGCTTCTTCACAGCGGCACCGAGGCCGTTGGAGGCGTCGAGAAGCTCGTTGAGCAGCCGCTCGGTCATGGTCTTCTCGCGGCGGGCGCGGGAGTAACCGACCAGCCAGCGCAGCGCGAGCGTGTTGGCACGACCGGGCTTGACCTCGATCGGAACCTGGTACGTCGCACCACCGACACGGCGGGACTTGACCTCGAGGGTCGGCTTGATGTTCTCCAGCGCGCGCTTCAGCGTGATGATCGGGTCGTTGCCCGTCTTCTCACGCAGACCCTCCATGGCGCCGTAGACGATGCGCTCGGCGGTGGAGCGCTTGCCGTTCAGCAGCACCTTGTTGATCAGGGAGGTCACCAGAGGAGAACCGTAGACCGGGTCGATGATGACCGGGCGCTTCGGGGCGGGGCCCTTACGAGGCATTCTTACTTCTCCTTCTTGGCGCCGTAACGGCTGCGAGCCTGCTTGCGGTTCTTGACACCCTGGGTGTCGAGCGAGCCGCGGATGATCTTGTAGCGAACACCCGGCAGGTCCTTCACACGGCCGCCGCGCACGAGCACGATGGAGTGCTCCTGCAGGTTGTGTCCCTCACCCGGAATGTAAGCGGTGACCTCGATCCCGCTGGTCAGACGCACACGCGCGACCTTACGCAGGGCCGAGTTCGGCTTCTTCGGGGTGGTCGTGAACACACGCGTGCAGACGCCGCGACGCTGAGGGGAACCCTCGAGTGCGGGCGTCTTGTTCTTCTCGACCTTGTCCTGCCGGCCCTTGCGGACCAGCTGCTGGATCGTAGGCACTACTTCTCCGGTTTCTGTGTGCCGAGTAAAGCTAACCTGGAACTTCTCCGACCCACGCGGTCGGGTGTGTCGAATCCCGCAGACCTTCGCCGCCAGGCGAAAAGGGCGCAGATTTCGGTGGCCGGTGACGGCTCGCCATGCGGTTGAAGGCACGCACGAGAGCCAGGGCACACCCCAGGCACAAGGTCTGAGCGTACCTACCCAGTCGAGCTCGGTCAAAATAAAGAGGGTTCATATGCGCGTGCACCGGTTTTCGCAACCCACCGTGACCCGGAAGAGCCCCGGGTAACCTCCGGCCATGCGTTTACACCCCAGACTGACACCAGACGCCGCATTAGCCGATTTCGTCGTGGATGTCGCCAACGTCGTACGAGAGACGACGCTCGGCGGGAACCGGGGCGCGGATCTCGGCCGGTTCCTCGCGCTGCTCGACGGGCTCGCCGCGTTCGCCGGGGACGACACCGCACAGGTGTACGCCGTATGCGACCGCTCGCTGCTCACCGACGGGCGGCTGACGCGCGAGGAGCGGCAGACCCTCACCGGGTGGCACCGGGCCGGGCTACTGGCCGTGTGGGACGTGGCCGACCACCCGATCATCCAGGCCGCCGAGGCGACGACGGCGCAGGTCGTCACGTACGACGGCTTCGTCGACTTCCACCGCCGCCACCCCTGGCTGTACGGCAACCGCGACCGGTTCGTGGAGCCGTTCCCCGGTCCCGGCGGCACCGTCTCGGTCCGGCGCCGGATCATGCCGGAGCCGGAGGACTGGCAGATGTCCCGCAAGGAGGAGGAGAGCGCCCTGATGGCGGCCGGCCTGTACGACCGCCGGGACGGCACCGGTCCCCGCACGGAGCTGCTGCTGCGCAGGTGGCGCTGCCCGGAACCGGACTGCCCGGCGTTCGGTCCCGCGGCACCGGGGACGCTGCCCAAACGGCAGGGCCGGGGCGGGCGGGTGGTGTGCCCCGAGCACCTGACGGAGCTGACCGATCTCGGACGCCGGCCCCGCCAGATGCAGCTGAAGGTCCGGGTGGACGGCACGGTACGGCACCGGTTCCTCGTCACCGAGGGCCAGGACCTGGCGGTCGGACGTCATCCGCGCGCGGAACCGGGCGAGCGGCTGCTGCCCTGGCTGCCCGAGCGGTCCCCGGCCCGCTCCTGGATCAGCCGCGACCACGCGCTGCTGCGAGTCTCCGGGACACGCCTCCTGGTCAGCGACACCAGCACCAACGGCACCCGGATCCGGCTGCCGGACGGCCGGACGCACCGGGTCCCGACCGGCGGTTTCCGGGCCGTCGGCCGCCGGGACGCCGTGCTGTTGCACGACACGGTGCGACTGGAGGTCAGCGGACGGTCGTTCTTCTACGAGGAACGGGCCGAGGGCGAGCCGGCACACCGCCCGCTGCCCGGGAACACGGGGGAGGCTCAGCAGCGGACCATGCTGGCGCCGCCCCCGCCCCGGTCCGGTGGCGGCCGGGGCAAGCAGCCCGGGGCAGGCCGGAAGCGGCGGCGACGATGAGATCGGGAACGCTGGTCCTCGGCCGGTACGAGATCGAACGGGAACTGGGGCACGGCGGCCAGGGGACGGTCTACCGGGGCCGGGACACCCGGCTGGGCACGCGCCGGCTCGTCGCGGTCAAGGCCCTGCGCACGGCCCCCGGCGAACCCACCGCACACCGCTGGATGATGGCGAAGCGCTTCGACCGCGAGGCGGAGATCCTCGCCGATCTCCAGCACGACCACATCGTGACGGTGTACGACCGGGGAGAACACGACAGGGCACCTCTGCTGGTCATGGAGTACGTGACCGGGTCGTCCTTGGCCGCGCGCATGGCGGCCCCGGTACGGCCCGAGGCGGCAGAGGTGGCGGCCTGGGGGGCGCAGGCGGCGACCGGGCTGCTCGCCGCGCACCGGGCGGGCGTGTCGCACCGGGACATCAAGCCGTCCAACCTGCTGGTCAGCGGAACCGGCCTGATCAAGATCTGCGACTTCGGTCTGGTGACGCGGCCGACTCCACAGTCCGCGCAGCTCACCACAGTGGGCGAGGGCGTACTGGGCTCCCCCGGATACATGTCCCCCGAGCAGGCGGCCTGCCGGCCCGGAGACCCCCGCTCCGACGTCTTCTCCCTGGGAGTGACGTTGTACGCGCTGCTCGCGGGCGGGTCTCCGTTCGCCGCCGAGAACGCCGCGCGGGCCCGGGTGCGCGTGCTCGACGAGACCCCGCCGCCCGTGTCCTACTGGCGGCCGGACGTCCCCGCCCCGCTCAGTGACCTGCTCGCCGCCATGATGACGCGGGAGCCGGTGGGACGCCCGCAGTTGCCGGAGGTGCTCGCCGCGCTGCAGGGTCTCGCGCGGCTCCCGGTCCACGGTCCTGTGCGGGATGCGGTAAGGGAGCTGCACGCGTCCGCACCGGCACCGGCACCGGCACCGGCACCGGCACCGGCCCTGAGCGTCGACGAGCGGGACGTACCGACGGGAGGACCCGGTCCGCGGTCCGACCGTCTCACCGAGAAGTACTGGCCACGCCTCGAGAAGGCGGAGGGGTTGTTGCAGCTCGGCTGCTGGGAACAGGCAGACGAGGCGTTCCGCGACCTCGCGCTGGACATCACCGCCGAAGGGGGGCGGGCGCAGGATCACGCGGCGCTCTTCGCGGCCCTGTACGGGCGGGTGCGCGCGCTGGAGGGACGAGGGCGGCGGATCCAGGCGGCCCAGCGGCTGGATCGGCTCCGGCGGCGGGTCGGGGCCGCCCTGGGGGAAGGGCACCCCCTCGCCCGCGTGGTGTCGGCGCACCGGGTTCCCCCGGGGCCCTGAACGGTGTCACGAAGGGAGGCCCTTCAACCAGTTCTTGAACTTGGCCAGTTTGGTACCTGAGTTCGGCTCCACCTGCTGTACGACACTTTCGGGGGCTTCTTCTGCGCGTTCGGGGCGGCCTGAGGCTTCTTGGTCTGCGTCTTGGTCTGCGTGGCCTTGACCGGTGTCTTCTTCGTCTTCGGCTGGGGGGCCTTCGGCTGGGCCGGCCTCGACTGGGTGGACTTCGACTGGGTGGACTTCGACTGGGTGGACTTCGATTTCGATGGCGCGGGCTTCGATGGCGCGGGCTTCGATGGCGCGGGCTTCGATGGCGCGGGCTTCGATGGCGCGGGCTTCGATGGCGCGGGCTTCGATGGCGCGGGCTTCGGCTGCGCGGCGCTCTTGGCGGTCTTCGCTGTCTTGGCTGCCTGCGCTGCCTTGGTCGGCTGAGCCGTCTTGGCAGTCTGTGCCGATTTCGACTTCTTGGCGTCGGCCGCCTTGGCCTGGGCGGCGGCCTGTCGGCGGGCCAACGGGAGGAGGGCCGCTTCCACCGCCGCGCCCTGCCTGCTGCCATGCCCGCCCAGATCGGCCAGGACCGGCGCGAACCACGCACTCCTCGGTCCCGGCTTCGCGACCTCCTTGCCGGCCGCCTCGCTCAGTCTCCGCCAGGCGTGATCGGTGTCCAGACCGAGCAGCAGTCCCGCCGCGAACACCTGGTCGGTGCGCTCGACCGGAGTCACCCCGTGACGCCCCAGGACGCGCCACAGCGTTCGCTGGAACTTCACCTGCTTCTCTCCCGCGGGGCCCAGGGCGGCGAGGGCGGGGAACCCTCCCAAGGCGTCCAGGGCCAAGGGCGCGGCGAGCGCCCGTACGAAGGGGTGGGCTTTGGTCTCGCCCTTCCTGTCCAGTACGGGCACACATGCGTCGATCACGCCCTGCACGGTGACGTTGCGGCCGCCATACAGGGCGGCACCGCCCGGGTCGAGCCAGCGCAGCAGGTACAGCAGCTTCACGTCCGTAGCGGCTCCGCCGGTGAGCCTTTGCCGGAGGCTGTCGAGCGAATCGACGCGGCCCTTGGGACTCTCCTTCAGGGTGCGCAGCCACGCCGCCAGCTCCCCCGCGCGCGGCGCACCGGGCGCGCGGAGGAAGACGCGCATGGCCTCGTCGTGGTGCGTCCGCAAAGCCCGGGCCAGTTCCGCGCCGGTTCGGTGCCGTCCGTGGAAGTCCAGGAACGGCACGGAGACGGGCTGGGTCTGCGCCTTCGGCTGTGCTTTCGGTTGCGTGTGCGGCTGTGCCTTCGGCTCCGGCTCGACGGCTGCTGCCTTCTCCGCGAGGGCGTTCTCGTGGGCGGCCGCCAGCGCCACGGGCCCGCAGACGGCCCGTACGACCATGCCCATCGCACTGTCGCGTCCGCCGAACCGCAGGACAAGGGCGTCGTACCAGGGCACTGCCGTCCCGGCCGGAGCGGACTGCGACTGTGCCCGTTGCCGCACGGCGGTCTCGGCGCCGGGATAGGGCAGCAGGGCCAGCAGCATCAGCGCCTCGACGACGGACTGCGAGGGTTCGAGCAGTCGCCGCACGTGAGGGCTCTGCTCGGTGACGGCCCGCTCCCATTCGCCGAGAGCGGACCGCCACGCGCGGTGGACCTGCTTGAGCGCCTCGAAACCGGGACAGTGCTTCCAGTGCGCCAGCAGGTTGCCGCTCCTGATGACGGCCATCGCCCGGCGGTCGGAGGCATCGGCCACCGCCTCACCGGCCCGGGCGCAGAGTCGCACCAGAGTGGCCGGCCGGAGCGGTCCGGCCTCCAGGACCGGCGGGCTCATCGGGTCCAGCCAGTACAGCAGGTGGTTGAGCCGGACGATCGGCTCCTCGGTACCCGACGCGATGTGCGGCGGGAGGCTCTTCCCGGCCCAGGTGGCGAGCGCGCGCAACCGGGCGGTGGCGTCGGCCGCGGGCAGTCCGAAGAACTCCTCGACCGCGCGTTTGGGCCGTCTGGCCAGCGTGGCGGCCAGATCCTGCGCGGACCGGTAGCGCTTGCCCTCGTACGCGAAACCTCCGGTCCCGCTCTGCCCGGCCGGCTCGGCCTTCGGCCGCGGCGGGGCCGTCACCGGCTTCGGGGAAACGGGTGCAGGGCGCACGGAAACGGGGTCGCGGACCGTGTCCGGGAGGCCCGCGCCGACCGGCTTGAGGACCGGCGCCTCCTCGCCGTGCATCCAGGCCAGGGTCTCGCTGCTGCCCCAGCGGCGGTCGCGGTCGGCCACCAGCAGTCCGGTGCACAGCGCTCGCCATCGAGGAGGCAGTTTGTCCAGGTGGGTGATCTCGCCGGCGCGCACCAGCGCCTTGATCTCCGTGGGGCTTCGACCACCGAACAGAACGGCACCGGTGGCCAGTTCGTAGACGATGGCCCCCAGTGACCACCAGTCCCAGGCAGGAGTGATGATCTGGTCGTGCGCCTCGGGTGGCGCGTATCCGACCGTGTAGGCGATGCGGGTCTGCTGGAGCGGCGCCCGGCTGATGCCGAAGTCGGTGATCTTCACGGCCTGGGTGGCCGGGTCGTAGAGGATGTTGGACGGTTTCAGGTCCCGGTGGACGATGTCGACGGTGTGCAGTTGGTTGATGCCGCCGATGAGTTCGCACACCACTGCGAACAGCTCGCTCTGGGGCATCGGGCCCTGGCCCTGGAGGCTGCGCCAGGGGAGGTACGGCATGACCTCGTAGTCGCGTCCGTCCGACAGCTGGCCGGTGGGCTTGATGTGCATCAGAGCGCGGTGGGTGAGCGATTCGAGGCGGTCCCAGACCCGCCGGTCGGCCGCACCCTGCTCGTGGTAGATCTTCAGCGCGCATTCCCGGCCCTCCCGGTCGAGAGCGCGGTAGACAACGGCCTCTCCGCCGCTGCCGATCTGTTCCAGCACGTCGTACCGCGAGCCGAGGGGTTCCGGTAACCGCATCAGTGATCACCGTCCGGTACGACCCGCGCCTCGACGTCCCTGGCCAGCCGCAGCAGGACCCCCGGGCGGAGTGCGGTCCTGGTGTGCGGGGTGAGGCGCCGGCCGTCGAGGAAGGTGCCGTTCATGGAGCCCTCGTCCCGGACCCAGGCCGTTCCGTCCTCGTCCACCTCGACCGTGGCATGGCTGCGGGAAAGGTTCCGGTGCACGCCGAGGATCTTCGAGCGGCCCTCGGTGCGGCGCCCCAGCAGCACCTGGCCGCCGACCGGCACCCGTACCACTCCCACCCGGAATTCCAGCCGTAGACCACGAGCCGGGCGCTCCCGCGCCGTGAGCGTCCCCCGGGCGTCGCCGCCGTTCGCCGGGTCGCCGGTGAACGACAGCGGTGTCAGACATGATCGACACACCAGCTGCCGCGGCCGCTCCGCCTCGGCCCCGCAGCCGTGGCACCGCCCGCACGCCCCCATTGGTCTACCTGCCCCCCGAACCACACGGAACCGCTCCATCGTAGCGATCCGGGCCCCGACGCGTCCGGCAACGCCGAAGGGCGGCCACCCCGGATGGGGTGACCGCCCTTCGGTTCAAGCTGCCCGCTTACTGGTTGTACGGACCGTAGTCGTAGTCCTCCAGCGGAACGGCCTGGCCGGAGCCGGTGCCGAACGGCGAGTAGTCGATGTCGTCGTAGCCGACGGCCGAGTACATCGCGGCCTTGGCCTCCTCGGTCGGCTCGACCCGGATGTTGCGGTAGCGGGACAGACCCGTACCGGCCGGGATGAGCTTACCGATGATGACGTTCTCCTTGAGGCCGATGAGGCTGTCGGACTTGGCGTTGATCGCCGCGTCCGTCAGGACTCGGGTCGTCTCCTGGAAGGAGGCGGCCGACAGCCAGGATTCCGTCGCCAGCGAGGCCTTGGTGATACCCATCAGCTGCGGACGACCGGAGGCCGGGTGACCGCCCTCCTGGACCACACGACGGTTCTCGGTCTCGAACTTCGAGCGCTCGACCAGCTCGCCGGGCAGCAGCTCGGCGTCGCCCGACTCGATGATCGTCACGCGGCGGAGCATCTGCCGGATGATGATCTCGATGTGCTTGTCGTGGATCGACACACCCTGCGAGTTGTAGACCTTCTGGACCTCGCCGACCAGGTGGACCTGGACGGCACGCTGACCCAGGATGCGCAGCACGTCGTGCGGGTTGGTGGCACCCACGGTGAGCTGCTGGCCCACCTCGACGTGGTCGCCGTCGCGGACCAGGACCTTGGCACGCTTGGAGATCGGGTACGCCGTCTCGTCGCTGCCGTCGTCCGGGGTGACGATGATCTTCTTCGTCTTCTCGGTCTCCTCGATCCGCACGCGGCCGGAGGCCTCGGAGATCGGGGCGACACCCTTCGGGGTACGGGCCTCGAAGAGCTCGACGACACGGGGCAGACCCTGGGTGATGTCGTCACCGGCCACACCACCGGTGTGGAAGGTACGCATCGTCAGCTGGGTACCGGGCTCACCGATGGACTGGGCGGCGATGATGCCGACCGCCTCACCGATGTCGACCAGCTTGCCGGTGGCGAGCGAACGGCCGTAGCACATCGCGCAGGTACCGACGGCGGACTCGCAGGTCAGGACCGAGCGGGTCTTGACCTCCTCGACGCCACGGCCGACGAGCTCCTCGATGAGGACGTCGCCCAGGTCGGTGCCGGCCGGGGCCAGCACCTGGCCGTCGACCACGATGTCCTCGGCGAGGCAGCGCGCGTACACGGACGTCTCGACGTCGTCCGTCTTGCGCAGCACGCCGTCCGCGCCCCGCTCCGCGATCTTGAGCTTGAGGCCGCGGTCGGTGCCGCAGTCCTCCTCGCGGATGATGACGTCCTGCGAGACGTCGACCAGACGACGGGTGAGGTAACCCGAGTCGGCGGTACGCAGGGCGGTGTCCGCCAGACCCTTACGGGCACCGTGCGTGGAGATGAAGTACTCCAGCACGGACAGGCCCTCGCGGAAGGACGCCTTGATCGGACGCGGGATGGTCTCGTTCTTCGCGTTCGACACCAGACCGCGCATACCGGCGATCTGCCGCATCTGCATCATGTTTCCTCGGGCACCCGAGTCAACCATCATGAAGATGGGGTTGGTCTTGGGGAAGTTCTCGTTCATCGCCTCGGCGACCTCGTTGGTCGCCTTGGTCCAGATCGCGATGAGCTCCTGCGTGCGCTCTTCCTTGGTGATCAGACCGCGCTCGTACTGCTTCTGGACCTTCTCGTCCTGCGCCTCGTAGCCGCGGACGATCTCCTTCTTCGCCTCGGGAACGACGACATCGGAGATGGCCACGGTGACACCGGAACGGGTCGCCCAGTAGAAGCCGGCCGCCTTCAGGTTGTCGAGCGTCGCCGCCACGATGACCTTGGGGTAGCGCTCGGCCAGGTCGTTGACGATCTCGGAGAGCTGCTTCTTGCCCACCGAGTAGTCGACGAACGGGTAGTCCTCGGGCAGCAGCTCGTTGAAGAGCGCGCGACCCAGGGTCGTACGCAGCCGGAACGAGTCACCCTGCTGCCACTCGGGCTCGCCCTCCTCGCGCGCCGGCGGCATCCAGCCGCGCGGCGGGATGGTGCCCACCGGGAAGCGGATGTCGATCTGCGACTGCAGCGCCAGCTCGCCGGCGTCGAACGCCATGATCGCCTCGGCCGTGGAGCCGAACGCGCGGCCCTCGCCCTTGGTGTCACGCAGCTCGCCGTCGGTGGTGAGGAAGAACAGACCGAGGACCATGTCCTGGGTCGGCATCGTCACCGGACGGCCGTCGGCCGGCTTGAGGATGTTGTTCGAGGACAGCATCAGGATGCGGGCCTCGGCCTGCGCCTCCGCGGACAGCGGCAGGTGCACGGCCATCTGGTCACCGTCGAAGTCCGCGTTGAACGCGGTGCAGACGAGCGGGTGGATCTGGATGGCCTTGCCCTCGACCAGCTGCGGCTCGAAGGCCTGGATGCCGAGGCGGTGCAGGGTGGGAGCACGGTTCAGCAGCACCGGGTGCTCGGCGATGACCTCTTCGAGGACGTCGTACACGACGGTGCGGCCGCGCTCCACCATGCGCTTGGCGCTCTTGATGTTCTGCGCGTGGTTCAGGTCGACCAGACGCTTCATCACGAACGGCTTGAAGAGCTCCAGCGCCATGGCCTTGGGCAGACCGCACTGGTGCAGCTTCAGCTGCGGGCCGACGACGATGACGGAACGCGCCGAGTAGTCGACTCGCTTACCGAGCAGGTTCTGACGGAAGCGACCCTGCTTGCCCTTCAGCATGTCCGACAGCGACTTCAGCGGACGGTTGCCGGGGCCCGTGACCGGGCGACCACGACGGCCGTTGTCGAAGAGCGCGTCGACGGCCTCCTGGAGCATGCGCTTCTCGTTGTTCACGATGATCTCGGGCGCACCGAGGTCGAGAAGGCGCTTCAGGCGGTTGTTGCGGTTGATCACACGGCGGTACAGGTCGTTCAGGTCGGAGGTCGCGAAGCGGCCACCGTCCAGCTGCACCATCGGACGCAGGTCCGGCGGGATGACCGGGACGCAGTCCAGAACCATGCCCTTGGGGCTGTTGGAGGTCTGCAGGAACGCGGACACGACCTTCAGCCGCTTCAGCGCACGGGTCTTCTTCTGGCCCTTGCCGGTGCGGATGATCTCGCGGAGGCGCTCGGCCTCCTCCTCGAGGTCGAAGGACTCCAGGCGCTTCTGCAGCGCCGCGGCACCCATCGAGCCGTCGAAGTACGTGCCGAAGCGGTCCCGCAGCTCACGGTAGAGCAGCTCGTCGCCCTCGAGGTCCTGGACCTTGAGGTTCTTGAACCGGGTCCACACCTCGTCGAGGCGGTCGATCTCGCGCTGCGCGCGGTCGCGCAGCTGCTTCATCTCGCGCTCGGCACCCTCGCGCACCTTGCGGCGCACGTCGGCCTTGGCACCCTCGGCCTCCAGCTCGGCCAGGTCGGCCTCGAGCTTCTTGGCGCGGGCCTCCAGGTCGGCGTCGCGGCGGTTCTCGATCTGCTGGCGCTCGACCGAGACGTGCGCCTCCAGGGAGGGCAGGTCGCGGGTACGGCGCTCCTCGTCGACGTACGTGATCATGTACGCCGCGAAGTAGATGACCTTCTCGAGGTCCTTGGGAGCCAGGTCGAGCAGGTAGCCCAGGCGGCTCGGGACACCCTTGAAGTACCAGATGTGCGTGACGGGCGCGGCAAGCTCGATGTGGCCCATCCGCTCACGGCGCACCTTGGCGCGCGTGACCTCGACGCCACAACGCTCGCAGATGATGCCCTTGAAGCGGACGCGCTTGTACTTGCCGCAGTAGCACTCCCAGTCCCGGGTCGGACCGAAGATCTTCTCGCAGAAGAGTCCGTCCTTCTCGGGCTTGAGGGTGCGGTAGTTGATGGTCTCGGGCTTCTTGACCTCGCCGTGGCTCCACTGACGGATGTCGTCAGCGGTGGCCAGGCCGATCCGGAGCTCGTCGAAGAAGTTGACGTCGAGCACTATGCGTCAATCCCTCTCAGGGTCGAAAGTCTTTGGTCTGATACGGGGGCCTGGGGGTCGGCGGGGCCCTGTGGGTGAGGGCCCCGCCGGACTCCCGTCAGACCTCTTCGACGCTGCTCGGCTCGCGCCGGGACAGGTCGATACCGAGCTCCTCCGCAGCGCGGAAGACATCCTCGTCGGTGTCACGCATTTCGATGGACATACCGTCGCTGGACAGCACCTCCACGTTCAGGCAGAGCGACTGCATCTCCTTGATCAGCACCTTGAAGGACTCGGGGATGCCGGGCTCGGGGATGTTCTCGCCCTTGACGATGGCCTCGTAGACCTTCACGCGGCCGGTGACGTCGTCGGACTTGATGGTCAGCAGCTCCTGGAGGGCGTACGCGGCGCCGTAGGCCTCGAGGGCCCACACCTCCATCTCACCGAAGCGCTGGCCACCGAACTGCGCCTTACCACCCAGCGGCTGCTGGGTGATCATCGAGTACGGACCGGTCGAGCGGGCGTGCAGCTTGTCGTCGACCAGGTGGTGCAGCTTCAGGATGTACATGTAGCCGACCGAGATCGGGTCCGGGAACGGCTCACCGCTACGGCCGTCGAACAGCCGCGCCTTACCGGTCGGGAGCACCATGCGCTCGCCGTCCCGGTTCGGGATGGTGTGCTGCAGCAGACCGGCCAGCTCGTCCTCACGCGCACCGTCGAACACCGGGGTGGCGACGTTGGTGCCGGGCTGGACGCTGTCCGCGCCGATGGCCTGCAGGCGCTGGGCCCACTCGTCCGCGAGGCCGGAGACGTCCCAGCCGCGGCTGGCGAGCCAGCCGAGGTGGATCTCCAGGACCTGTCCCGGGTTCATTCGGGACGGCACACCCAGCGGGTTGAGGATGATGTCGACCGGGGTGCCGTCCTCCAGGAACGGCATGTCCTCGATCGGCAGGATCTTCGAGATGACACCCTTGTTGCCGTGCCGGCCGGCGAGCTTGTCACCGTCGGTGATCTTGCGCTTCTGCGCGACGTAGACGCGGACCAGCTGGTTCACGCCCGGCGGCAGCTCGTCACCCTCCTCGCGGTCGAAGACGCGCACACCGATGATCTTGCCGATCTCGCCGTGCGGCACCTTCAGCGAGGTGTCACGAACCTCACGGGCCTTCTCACCGAAGATCGCGCGCAGCAGGCGCTCCTCCGGGGTCAGCTCGGTCTCACCCTTGGGCGTGACCTTGCCGACGAGGATGTCACCGGCGACGACCTCGGCACCGATGCGGATGATGCCGCGCTCGTCGAGGTCGGCGAGGACCTCCTCGGAGACGTTCGGGATGTCCCGGGTGATCTCCTCGGGGCCGAGCTTGGTGTCACGGGCGTCGACCTCGTGCTCCTCGATGTGGATCGAGGAGAGGACGTCGTCCTGCACGAGGCGCTGCGACAGGATGATCGCGTCCTCGTAGTTGTGACCCTCCCACGGCATGAACGCCACGAGCAGGTTCTTGCCGAGGGCCATCTCACCGTTCTGGGTGGCCGGGCCGTCGGCGAGGACCTGGCCCTCGATGATCCGGTCGCCCTCGTTGACGATGACCTTCTGGTTGACCGAGGTGCCCTGGTTGGAACGGGCGAACTTGGCCAGGCGGTACGTGATGTACGTGCCGTCGTCGTTGGCGGTGGTGATGTAGTCCGCGGAGACCTCCTGGACCACACCGGCCTTCTCGGCCTTGACCACGTCGCCGGCGTCGACCGCGGAGCGGTACTCCATGCCGGTGCCGACGAGCGGCGCCTCGGACTTGATCAGCGGCACGGCCTGACGCATCATGTTCGCGCCCATGAGGGCACGGTTGGCGTCGTCGTGCTCGAGGAAGGGGATCATGGCGGTCGCGACCGACACCATCTGGCGCGGCGAGACGTCCATGTAGTCGACGTCCTCGGGGCTGACGTAGTCGACCTCGCCGCCACGGCGGCGGACCAGGACACGCGCCTCGGTGAACCGGAGATCGTCGTTCAGCGTGGCGTTGGCCTGCGCGATGACGAAGCGGTCCTCCTCGTCGGCCGTCAGGTAGTCGACCTCGTCGGTGACCTGGCCGTCGATGACCTTGCGGTACGGGGTCTCGACGAAACCGAACGCGTTGACCCGGCCGTAGGAGGCGAGCGAGCCGATCAGGCCGATGTTCGGGCCTTCCGGCGTCTCGATCGGGCACATACGGCCGTAGTGCGACGGGTGCACGTCACGGACCTCGAAGCCGGCCCGCTCACGGGAGAGACCACCCGGGCCAAGAGCCGACAGACGGCGCTTGTGGGTGAGACCCGACAGCGGGTTGTTCTGGTCCATGAACTGGGACAGCTGGCTGGTGCCGAAGAACTCCTTGATGGAGGCGACGACCGGCCGGATGTTGATCAGGGTCTGCGGCGTGATCGCCTCGACGTCCTGAGTGGTCATGCGCTCGCGCACGACGCGCTCCATACGGGCGAGACCCGTACGGACCTGGTTCTGGATCAGCTCGCCGACGCTGCGCAGGCGGCGGTTGCCGAAGTGGTCGATGTCGTCCGTCTCGACAACGATGGTGTCGCCGTTGTCACCGGTGGTCTCGGTCTCGCCGGCGTGCAGCTGCACCAGGTACTTGATCGTCGAGATGATGTCCTCGACGGTCAGGATGCCCGCGTCGAGCGGAGCGTCCGCGCCCAGCTTCTTGTTGACCTTGTAGCGGCCGACCTTGGCGAGGTCGTAGCGCTTCGGGTTGAAGTAGAGGTTCTCAAGGAGCGTCTGCGCGGCCTCACGCGTGGGGGGCTCGCCCGGACGCAGCTTGCGGTAGATGTCGAGCAGCGCGTCGTCCTGGCCCTGGGTGTGGTCCTTCTCCAGGGTGGCGCGCATCGACTCGTAGTCGCCGAACTCCTCGAGGATCTGCTCGGTCGTCCAGCCGAGCGCCTTCAGCAGCACGGTGACCGACTGCTTGCGCTTGCGGTCGATACGGACACCGACCATGTCGCGCTTGTCGATCTCCATCTCCAGCCAGGCACCCCGGGACGGGATGATCTTGGCGGAGAAAATGTCCTTGTCGGACGTCTTGTCGATGGTGGAATCGAAGTAGACACCGGGGGAACGGACCAGCTGGGACACCACGACACGCTCGGTGCCGTTGATGACGAAAGTGCCCTTGTTCGTCATGAGCGGGAAGTCGCCCATGAAGACGGTCTGGGACTTGATCTCACCGGTCTCGTTGTTGGTGAACTCGGCGGTGACGAAGAGCGGGGCGGCGTACGTGAAGTCGCGCTCCTTGCACTCGTCGATGGAGTTCTTCGGCGGCTCGAAGCGGTGGTCCCGGAACGTCAGCGACATCGACCCGGAGAAGTCCTCGATCGGGGAAATCTCCTCGAAGATCTCCTCCAGACCGGACTTGGTGGGGACGTCCTGACCGTTCTCAAGAGCCTCCTCGACGCGAGCCTTCCACGCGTCGTTGCCGAGCAGCCAGTCGAAGCTCTCGGTCTGGAGCGCGAGAAGGTTCGGAACCTCGAGGGGCTCCTTGATCTTTGCAAAGGAAATGCGCAGCGGGGCGGTGCTGGCGCCGTTGTTCGTATTCGCGGTCGAGGCAGTGCGCGAGGCGGCCAAGAGGGGGTCCTTCCGAGGGCTCGGACTCACTACGCGCGTACCGGTCCCTCTCCCATACACGGAGACAGAAACCCCAGGTCAAAGTGGCTTCGGTCATCGATGCTCGAGTGAGGGCAGACCCCTGGTGACGGGCAGGGGGCAGCTAACAGGCAGCGCAAAGGGTCAGTGTAGCCACTTGGCACACTGATGTCCAGCCCGGGTTTTGCGAGACCCTCGTAGTGCTCAACGCCTTCGTCAACGCCCTCGGCATGCCTGCCCTCAACGCACGTTGATACTGCCCTCTTCGTCGTCGATCCATGCCTCGGATTCGGATCCTTGTGACGACGCGTCCTGAGAATTGCGCGCTGCGTGCGGTTCGTCAAGGCCCCCCAGCCCAAACGAGACTGGCCGGAAACACGACGAAGATCACCATACCCTTCGCGGTCGCGAGTGCAAGGCAACCGAGGCCGTCCTCCGGATACGCCGAAGAGCGACCACCCGGATGGATGATCGCTCTTCGGTGCGTTCGCGTTACAGCCCTAGGAGGCTGCGCTCAGCGCGCAAGGAATCTCGGAGAGACTCCGCGAGGTCTTACTTGACCTCGACGGAGGCACCCGCGGCCTTGAGGGACTCGGCGGCCTTCTCAGCGGCCTCCTTGTTGACCTTCTCGAGGACCGGCTTCGGGGTGCCGTCGACGAGGTCCTTGGCCTCCTTCAGACCCAGGGAGGTCAGCTCACGCACGACCTTGATGACCTGGATCTTCTTGTCGCCGGCGCCGGTGAGGATGACGTCGAACTCGTCCTTCTCCTCCTCGGCCTCGGCGGCAGCGCCACCGGCGGCACCGCCGGCCACGACGACCGGGGCGGCAGCGGCAGCGGTGACGTCGAACTTGTCCTCGAAGGCCTTCACGAACTCGGAGAGCTCGATGAGGGTCATCTCCTCGAACTGGGCAAGCAGCTCGTCCTGGGTGAGCTTCGCCATGATGGCGGGTCCTTCCACTCAATCGGCAGGTGCCGGATGTACTGGATGTGGCGGGCGTACGTCGGCCCGCTGCGACCCTCGCCGCGTCATGCGGCCAGGATCAGAAAGCGAGCCGAATTACTCGGCACCGCCCTGCTCGGCCTGCTTGGCACGGAGCGCGTCCACGGTGCGGACGAGCTTCGAGGGCAGCGCCTGGAAGACGGAGGCAGCCTGGGACTGCTTCGCCTTGAAGGCACCGGCCAGCTTGCTGAGCAGAACCTCGCGGGACTCGAGGTCCGCAAGCTTCTTGATCTCGTCGGCGGACAGCGCCTTGCCTTCAAGGACACCGCCCTTGATCACGAGATTCGGGTTGTCCTTGGCGAAGTCACGGAGACCCTTCGCCGACTCCACCGGGTCACCGGTGACGAAGGCGACTGCCGTCGGACCGTTGAACAGGTCGTCCAGCGTCGTGATCCCGGCCTCGTTGGCCGCAATCTTGGTCAGCGTGTTCTTCACCACGGCGTACTGGGCGTTCTCACCGAGCGACCGGCGCAGCGTCTTGAGCTGCGCCACGGTGAGACCGCGGTACTCGGTAAGCACAGCAGCGCTGGAGTTGCGGAACTGCTCCGTCAACTCGGCCACTGCGGCAGCCTTGTCGGGCCTCGCCATAGAGCCTCGGCCTCCTTCCGGGTGATTCTGACCGCGCGGACCCGAAGGAGGACTGGGGAAACGAAACGCCCCGGCGCAGGCGCACGGGGCGGACTCGACCGGCCGCACACGCCTGAGCGTGTGATCCGGGAGTACTTCCACAGTCACCTGCGCGGGTCGTCCACTTTTCAGCGGATCCTTCGGCCACCACACCCTCGTTCGAGCGCGTGGCAACGACCAGCGGTCTTTGGCTTCTGTAGGAGAGTACGGGACCGGGGCGCTGTCGAGCAAATCGGGCTCTACGGCGCTCAGCACCCGCCTGCCGGGGGCCTGGAGTGGGTCGACGGCCCGAGCCGTGGGAAGCGGCAGCGCGTCGGCCCGGGCCCGTGGGAAGCGGCAGCGCGCCGCCGGAGCGGAACCGGCCGGCCGTGCCCCGAGCTCGCTCCCTGCGGTTCCCCCAAGACACGCACGGCTGCGCGTGGTCGGCACAGGCCGCGATCGCGAGCGTGCCTCGGGGGATCCCGGGGTTCCGCTGGATTCAGGAACTGGTGCCGGAGCCGCCCGGCACGGAGGTCGCGCTGCCGCTCGACACGTTGCCGCCGGACTTCATCAGGTCCTTGAAGTCCTTGGTGTCGCCCGCCGGGGGCGCCTCGGCGGAGACCTTGACGCCGTAGTCGCTGTAGTAGGCCGTGCTGGTCATGGCGCCGGACGCGGTGTCCGCCTTCTCGACCTTCTTGACCAGCAGGTCCTGGTCGTTCACCCAGATGTCGACGGTCTCCGTGGTGACGCCCGCCTGGCTGAGCTGCTTCTTCAGACCGGCCAGCTGGTCGGCGGTGAGGTTGCTGTTCTTGCCGGCGAGGTCGGCCACGTCGACCGTGCCCGAGTAGTGCGTGGCGCTGACGCCGGAGACCTTCTCCTCGCCGACCTTCTTCACATCGCCGGAGGCCAGCAGCAGCTTCACCGACTGGTTCGGTGTGGTGTTCTGCATCTGGTCCTTCAGGTACGCGCCGGAGCTGCCGCCGAGCTTGGCGAGGTCGTCGTACGCGTACCTGATCCAGTGCTTGCCGAACTGCTGGGCGAACTTCTCGCTCATCTTCGCGTAGTAGGCGTCCGGCAGATAGCGGGCCTCCATCGACGTGGAGCCGGCCTGGCGCATGGCGTCGGCCATCCGGCCGCCGGTGTACGTGATGGTGAGGTTGCCCTTGAGGCCGCCGCCCCAGGCGAGGGCGCCGTTGGCCGTCATCGACATGGCGTCGCCGACGGACGTGCTGGAGCGGACCTTGGCGGACTCGGCCTTGTCGGTGGACTTCTCGGCGGAGCGCAGGGCTGCCAGGGGTCTGACGTGCGTGATGCTCTTGCCGACCGCCTTGTCGCCCTTCCCGGAGTCGGCGGAGCCGCAGGCGGCCACTCCCGTCAGCGCGGCCACCACCGCGACGGACAGGGTCACCCGGCGTACGGTCGTGCTCTTCATGTCGTCCCACCCCTATGCGAGTCCTGTGCCTGCACGTAACCCAGGCCACTGACAGTCGTGCGAAAGGTCGCACAAAGAAAGGACGGGCCCCGCACCTCGAAGGTTGCAGGGCCCGCCCTCCACTTACGCGTACCTGACGCGGCTACCGGGGTGAGCGCGGCGCTCAGACGGCGGCCGGGTCCTCCTCGACGAGGAGGTTGCGGGTGCGGTTCGGGTCGAGCGGGATGCCGGGACCCATCGTGGTGGTGATGGCGGCCTTCTTGATGTAGCGACCCTTGGCGGCGGACGGCTTCAGACGGAGGATCTCCTCCAGCGCGGCGCCGTAGTTCTCCACCAGCTTGCTGTCGTCGAACGACGTCTTGCCGATGATGAAGTGCAGGTTCGAGTGCTTGTCGACGCGGAACTCGATCTTGCCGCCCTTGATGTCGTTGACGGCCTTGACCACGTCGGGGGTGACGGTGCCGGTCTTCGGGTTCGGCATCAGACCGCGCGGGCCGAGGACGCGGCCGAGGCGGCCGACCTTGCCCATGAGGTCCGGGGTGGCGACGACGGCGTCGAAGTCCAGACGGCCCTTCGACACCTCGTCGATCAGCTCGTCGGCACCGACGATGTCGGCGCCCGCGGCACGCGCGGCCTCGGCACGGTCACCGGTCGCGAAGACCAGGACCCGGGCGGTCTTACCGGTGCCGTGCGGAAGGTTCACGGTGCCACGGACCATCTGGTCGGCCTTGCGCGGGTCGACACCCAGACGGAAGGCGACCTCGACGGTGCCGTCGAACTTGGTCGTGGAGGTCTCCTTGGCGAGACGGACGGCCTCGAGCGGGGCGTAGAGCTTCTCCCGGTCGATCTTGGCGTCCGCAGCGCGGAGGGCCTTGCTGCGCTTGCTCACAACTGCTCCTGTGTGTTCTGAAAGGAGTCGTGGTACGGGCCGAGCAGGCCCTGCCACGTGCGGCTTTCTACGGCCGCATGACTGCTGGGGGTGGCGTTCAGCCCTCGACCGTGATGCCCATGGAGCGGGCGGTGCCGGCGATGATCTTCGACGCGGCGTCCAGGTCGTTGGCGTTCAGGTCGGGCAGCTTGGTCTGGGCGATCTCGCGGACCTGCGCCTCGGTGATCTTGGCGACCTTGGTCTTGTGCGGCTCGCCGGAGCCCTTCTCCACACCCGCGGCCTTGAGGATCATCTTCGCGGCCGGCGGCGTCTTGGTCACGAAGGTGAAGGAACGGTCCTCGTAGACCGTGATCTCCACCGGGATGACCCAACCGCGCTGCGACTCGGTCGCGGCGTTGTAGGCCTTGCAGAACTCCATGATGTTGACGCCGTGCTGACCGAGCGCGGGGCCGACCGGCGGGGCCGGGTTCGCCGCACCGGCGTTGATCTGGAGCTTGATGAGCCCCGTGACCTTCTTCTTCTTGGGAGGCATGCTCTCTCCGGGTCCTTACTGAGAGTTGGTTACCATCTGGGCCATTCGGATGCACCAGGAAGTGCATGATCCCGCAGATGGCATACCGCACAACGATAGCCGCTGTCCCCTCGGGACCGGAAATCGTCCAGGTCAGACGGCCTGCGAGTGCCTGCGGCGGGCCGGACCGAGCGGTACTGCGGGAGGGACCGGAGCGAGCGGTACCGCCGGAGGGAAGGGCCACCGCCGGGCTGCGGGTGGCCCGTGGCTGGTCGCGCGGTTCGCGGTCCCTGAGTCGCCCACGCGTGCGCAGTTCCCCGCGCCCTTGAGTTCGCATACGCGCATCGGCCGTCGCCCTGCCGCCGCCACAGCGCACGGCGACGCCCCCGGCCGCCCCGCGTCCGTCGCGCCTGTCATGCCGTGGTCGGCTCGCGCAGCAACACTGTTCGAAGGGATCAGCGGCGCCGGAAGGGTCCGGCCGTATGCCTCACGCTGCTCCGGGTGCCCACGCGGCCACGGTGGCGCACACGAGGCCGGCGTAGCGATGGCGCAGTGACGGCCCAGTGACGGCCCGCCACGCACGACAGAGCCCCTGCCCAACGGAAACCGCGGGGCAGGGGCTCTCTCGGATGATCGTTGACCTAGTTCTTCTGGATCTGGTCGAAGGAGAGCTCGACCGGCGTCTCGCGGCCGAAGATCTCCACCAGGCCCTTGACCTTCTTCGAGTCGGGGTTGATCTCGTTGATGGTCGCCTGCAGCGTGGCGAACGGGCCGTCGGTGACGGTGACCGAGTCTCCGACCTCGAAGTCCAGCACCTGGACCTCGACCTTGCGCTGCGGGGCGGGCTTGCCCTCGGCCTCGGCGGCCTCGCGGGCGGCCTTCTCCTCGGCCTCCGGGGCGAGCATCTTGACGATCTCGTCCAGGGTCAGCGGGTAGGGGTCGTAGGCGTTGCCGACGAAGCCGGTGACGCCCGGGGTGTTGCGGACGACGCCCCAGGACTCGTTGGTCAGGTCCATGCGGACCAGGACGTAACCCGGCAGCTTGTTCTGCTTGATCGTCTTGCGGTCGCCGTTCTTGATCTGGACGACCTCTTCCTGGGGCACCTCGGCCTGGAAGATGTAGTCCTCGACGTTCAGCGAGACGGCGCGCTGCTCCAGGTTGGTCTTCACGCGGTTCTCGTAGCCGGCGTAGGTGTGGATGACGTACCACTCGCCGGGCAGGGAGCGCAGTTCCTCGCGCAGGGCCTGGACCGGGTCGACGGGCTCGGCGGGCTCTTCCTCGACGGCTTCGGCGGCCAGGGTGTCGGGCTCCTCGGCCTCGACGTCCTCGCCTTCCTCGTCCTCGACGTGAAGAGCGACCTCCTCGGCCGGCTCCCCCAGTTCGGCCTCGGCAGCCTCGAACTCGTCCTGCTCGTCCGCGCCCTCGACGATGTCGAGCTCGTCGTCCACCGTCTCGGCGGCATTCCCGCGAGGCTCGATGGCGTCGTTCAGGTTCGGGTCAGACACGATGGCTGCTTCTTCCTGGATACATAGGGGTGGAACATGCGAAAACGGGCGCCGGTACCACGGCGCCCTTCGCTCTTGGCTCAGCCGAAAACGTACTTGGCCGCGTGGTTGAGCCCATAGTCAATCACGGTCACCAAGGCGATCATGATCGCGACGAAGAAGATCACCACGGTTGTGTACGACGACAGCTGGTGGCGCGTCGGCCAGACGACCTTGCGGAGTTCCGCGATGATCTGGCGGTAGAAGATGGCGAGGCGCTTCAGCGGGCCCTTCTTGGCGCGCTTGCCGCCCTTGCGGGCCTTCTGCTTGGACTCGGGCACCTCATCGGCATCAGGCGTGTCGATGGAGCCCACGGCGTCCGTCATTCGTCCTCACCTGATCCCGGGTCGTGGCCGTGCCGCGCCCGGTTTCTGAGCCGCACGGCGGTGCATTGCTGTACGTACATGCGCACACATCCTGGCGGTGTGTGTAGCAGGGCCGGAGGGACTTGAACCCCCAACCGCCGGTTTTGGAGACCGGTGCTCTACCAATTGAGCTACGACCCTTTGGTTGTTCCCCAACGTACCGCATCCGACCGGATGCTCGGTGTGCACCTGCTGTGGAGCGGCTGCTGAAGGCCAACGAGGTGAGAGTGTACGTGGTCCACGGCCCGGCGTCGAACAGAAAGTGCCTGCCCGGGGCGGCCCGCCCGAAGATCGTCCTGGCCGGAGGCCGGATTCGGACCCCTGTTCACGCCTCGACCCGTCGGCTGTTCAGTCTGTGAAACCCGTGTGCCGGAGACATTTCCGGTCTGGAACGATGGGCCTCATGAGCGCTGCAACCCCTCCCACCGAGCGCCGGGTCTCCGCCCGAGTCGGCGCGATCTCCGAGTCCGCCACCCTCGCCGTGGACGCCAAGGCCAAGGCCCTGAAGGCCGCCGGGCGGCCGGTGATCGGCTTCGGCGCCGGTGAGCCCGACTTCCCGACCCCGGACTACATCGTCGAGGCGGCCGTCGAGGCCTGCAAGAACCCGAAGTATCACCGCTACACGCCGGCCGGCGGCCTGCCCGAGCTGAAGGCCGCGATCGCCGCGAAGACGCTGCGCGACTCCGGCTGGGAGCCCGACGTCTCGCAGATCCTGGTCACCAACGGCGGCAAGCAGGCCATCTACGAGGCGTTCGCCGCGATCCTCGACCCGGGTGACGAGGTCATCGTCCCCGCGCCGTATTGGACGACGTACCCGGAGTCGATCCGTCTGGCCGGCGGTGTCCCGGTGGAGGTCGTCGCCGACGAGACGACCGGCTACCGGGTCTCGGTCGAGCAGCTCGAGGCGGCGCGCACGGAGAAGACGAAGGTCGTGCTCTTCGTCTCCCCGTCCAACCCGACCGGCGCGGTGTACTCCGAGGCCGAGACCGAGGCGATCGGCCGCTGGGCCGTCGAGCACGGCCTGTGGGTGCTCACCGACGAGATCTACGAGCACCTCGTCTACGGCGACGCGGTATCCGTGTCCCTGCCCGCGCTCCTGCCCGAGCTGCGGGACAAGTGCATCGTGGTCAACGGTGTGGCGAAGACGTACGCCATGACGGGCTGGCGCGTGGGCTGGGTCATCGGCCCGAAGGACGTCGTCAAGGCCGCGACGAACCTGCAGTCGCACGCCACCTCGAACGTCTCCAACGTGGCCCAGGTGGCCGCCCTGGCCGCCGTCTCCGGCGACCTGGAGGCCGTGGCGAAGATGCGCGAGGCATTCGACCGGCGGCGCAAGACCATCGTGCGGATGCTCAACGAGATCGACGGCGTGGTCTGCCCGGAGCCCGAGGGCGCCTTCTACGCCTACCCGTCGGTCAAGGGTCTGCTCGGCAAGGAGATCCGCGGCAAGCGCCCGCAGGACACCGTCGAACTGGCCGCGCTGATCCTGGAGGAGGCCGAGGTCGCGGTCGTCCCGGGCGAGGCCTTCGGCACGCCGGGCTACCTGCGGCTGTCGTACGCGCTCGGCGACGAGGACCTGGTCGAGGGTGTGAGCCGGATCCAGAAGCTGCTGGCCGAGGCCCGGGACTGAACACCTCTTTTCCGAGCTCCACGCACGCGTGCGGGCCGTTTCCCTCCGGGGAGGCGGCCCGTTCGCGTGTGCGAGCAAGACCACGTTCGGGGAAAGAGCTACCGGGGTGAGGGGGACGTGCGGCAGGATCCTGGGATGGAGCGTGTACGTGATCTCTCTGAGCTGCCGAAAGCCCATCTGCACCTGCACTTCACCGGCTCGATGCGGCCCGGGACCGTCCTGGAACTGGCCGACAAGCACGGCGTGCGTCTGCCCGAGACGCTGACGGACGCGCTGACCAGCGGGGAACCGCCCAAACTGCGGGCCACGGACGAACGGGGCTGGTTCCGCTTCCAGCGGCTGTACGACGCGGCGCGTTCCTGCCTCAGGGAGCCGGAGGACATCCAGCGGCTGGTCCGGGAGGCCGCGGAGGAGGATCTGGAGGACGGCTCGCGCTGGCTGGAGATCCAGGTGGACCCGACCTCGTACGCGCCCCGCCTGGGCGGTCTCATCCCGGCGCTGGAGATCATCCTGGACGCGGTGGAGACGACCGCGCGGGACACCGGCCTCGGCATGCGCGTGCTGGTGGCCGCGAACCGCATGAAGCACCCCCTCGACGCGCGCACGCTGGCCCGGCTCGCGGTGCGGTACGCCGACCGGGGTGTGGTGGGCTTCGGGCTGTCCAACGACGAACGGCGGGGCATGGCACGGGACTTCGACCGGGCCTTCGCCATCGCACGCGACGGCGGCCTGCTCTCCGCCCCGCACGGCGGCGAGCTGACCGGCCCGGCGTCGGTGCGCGACTGCCTGGACGACCTGCAGGCCCACCGGCTGGGCCACGGGGTGCGCGCGGCGGAGGACCCACGGCTGCTGAAACGGCTCGCCGACCGGGGCGTGACCTGCGAGGTCTGCCCGGCCTCGAACGTGGCGCTGGGCGTCTACGAGAAGCCGGAGGACGTACCGCTGCGCACACTCTTCGAGGCCGGCGTCCCGATGGCCCTCGGCGCCGACGACCCGCTGCTCTTCGGCTCCCGGCTGGCCGCCCAGTACGAGATCGCCCGCCACCACCACGACTTCACGGACGCGGAGCTCGCGGAACTGGCCCGGCAGTCGGTCCGGGGCTCGGCGGCCCCGGAGGACGTCAAGGCGCGGCTGCTGGCCGGCGTGGACGACTGGCTGACCCGCCCGGCCGTCTGACGTGGGCGTAGGGCGCATAGGGCTGGAAACAGATCAGCACTCGGGGCTTCGCCGGGGGTTCGGCTCGTCCTCTCGGGTCTGGGCGCGCGCAGCCGCAAGGACGCGGGAGTGGCCGCACGGCTCACCCTTACGGTCCTCGGGGCCGTGGAGACAGAGGGGTTCGGCGGCTGCTGGTGGTCAGCGCGGGACCGGTCGGTCCGGCCCCCGAGGACGACGGCGTCCTGGACCGCGGAATGCGGGGCCTGGTGTCGGCGATCCTCAAGGACGTCTACGCCGACCTGCGCGAGATGGAGGCCGAGCTGGCGCGCAGCGGCGCGGACTGGACGTCCGTACGGCGGCCCCGTCTGCTGGACAAGCCGCTCACCGGCCGCTGTCGCACGGTCGTCGGCGGCTTCCCGCCCAGGGGCCGCTTCATCGCGCGCGCCGACGTAGCCCACGCGATGCTGTCCATGATCGACGAGATCGGGACGGTGAAGCAGGGAGCCGGCGTCGCGTACTGAGCTGGCGGCCGAAGGCCACGGATCCCTACGGCCACCCTGCGCGGACACCTGCGCGGTCTGCGCGGTCTGCGCGGCTAGAGGCTCACGCCGACCGTCACCGGCTCGTTGACCAGTGTGATCCCGAAGGCCTCGCGGACCCCGGCGACGACCTCGCGGGCCAGGGCCAGCAGGTCCTCGGTGGTGGCGCCGCCCCGGTTGGTCAGGGCGAGGGTGTGCTTGGTGGAGATTCGGGCGGGCCCGGTGCCGTACCCCTTGGTGAAGCCGGCCTTGTCGATCAGCCAGGCCGCCGAGGTCTTGGTACGGCCCTTGCCCGCAGGGTAGGCGGGCGGCTCGACGCCCTCGCCCAGCCGCTCCCGCACGCGCGCGTGAAAGGCGGCGAACTGCTCCTCGGTCAGGATCGGGTTGGTGAAGAAGGACCCGGCGGACCAGGTGTCGTGGTCCTCGGGGTCGAGGACCATGCCCTTCCCGGCCCGCAGCCTCAGGACGGTCTCGCGGGCCGTGGCGAGCGGCACCCTCTCCCCCGGCTGCACACCGAGCGCCCGGGCCGCCTCGGCGTACTTGACCGGCGCCGACAGTCCGTCGGCGTCCTCGAGCTCGAAGCGGACGCGCAGCACGACATAGCGCTCGGGGTCGGCCTTGAAGCGGCTGTGCCGGTACGAGAAGGCGCACTCCTCGTTCGTCAGCGTGACCGTCTGGCCGGCCCGGCGGTCGTACGCGATCACCTCGGTGATCGTCGAGGAGACCTCCTGGCCGTAGGCGCCCACGTTCTGGATCGGGGTGGCGCCCGCGGAGCCCGGGATCCCGGCCAGGCACTCGATCCCGGCCAGCGCGGCCTCCACGGTGCGGGCGACGGCGTCCGTCCACACTTCGCCGGCCGCCAGTTCCAGCGTGGTGCCGCGCAGCTCGATCCCTCGCGTGGCGATGCGCACGGCGGTGCCGTCGAAGCCCTTGTCGCCGATGACCAGGTTGGAACCGCCGCCGATGACCAGCAGCGGTGTCCCGCTGTCGTCGGCCTCGCGGACGGCGTCGATCACCTCGGTGTCGGTGGAGGCGGTGACCAGCCGGACCGCGGGGCCGCCCAGTCGGAAGGTGGTCAGCGGGGCGAGGGGGGCGTCGTGGAGTACCTGCACGGCCCCAAGACTACGAGACGGGACCGACAGCCCTGCGGCGCCTGGGGGCGGAGCCGCTCAGTGCCGTGGATCCAGTCCGGAGCGGAGAGGGCAGGATTCGAACCTGCGTGGGCCGCATGGGCCCGACCTCGAGGCGTGCTCGCTGGTCCCCGATCAACCACTCCGGGCACCTCTCCCTGTTCAACGTTCCCGGCTCGGTTTCCCGTGCCGTTCACATGAAGAAGAGTGCCAGCGCACGCTGACGGCGCGCTGACGCGCCGTGGTCCCCGTTCGGCAACGCACCCGCGCGTGGACCGGAAGAGGTCCACGCGCGGGTGCGGGTGCGGGTGCGGGTTCGGGGAGTCCGCCGGCTCAGGTCAGCTGTCCGGAAGGCTCCTCCTGCCGGTCCAGCGGCATCGCCACAGGTGCTGTGCCTTCAGCGACGCTCGGTGGTTCGGCACGGTCCAGGGCAGGTTGGGCACGACCGCCCCCTTCCGTTTCCCCGCCGTGCGGAGTCAGTGGGACAGGCCGCCCGTGCGGAGTCAGTGGGACAGGGCCTCGGTGGCCGGCGCGGGGGCCTGCTCGGCCACCACCGTGTTCCCCTGCGCTCGCCGCCGGGCCGGGATGAGCAGGGCCGCGACCGCGGCCAGGGCGACCACCCCGGAGCCGGTGACGAGGGCGGGCCGCAGCCCGTCCACGAAGGCCTGCGCGCTCTCGTAGCCGCCCTCTGCGGAGAAGATCGACGACATGACCGCGATGCCGAGCGCGCCACCGACCTCACGCAGGGCGTTGTTGGCGCCGGAGGCGATGCCCTGCTCCTGCGGCCGGACGCTGGAGATCACCAGGTTGGCGGCGGGGGCGAAGTACAGGGCCATGCCGATGCCGCTGATGACCAGTGCAGGCAGCTGGGCGGTGTAGGAGACATCCGCGGCGACCACGGAGGCCATGTAGCCGAGACCGATGGCCTGCAGGAACAGGCCGGTGGCGACGACCGGTCGGCCGCCGATGCGGTCGGAGAGGATGCCGGCGACCGGTGCGACGAGCATGGGCATACCGGTCCACGGCAGCATCCTCAGGCCCGCCTCGGTGGGCGAGTAGCCGAGTACGCCCTGCATGTACTGGCTGAGCAGGAAGATCGAGCCGAACATCCCGACGAACATCAGCAGGCTGGCCGCGTTGATCCCGGAGAAGGCGCGGGAGCGGAACAGCCGCATGGGGAGCATCGGGTTCTTGGCGCGGGTGCTGTAGAGGACGAAGCCCACCAGCAGGGCGCTTCCGGCGAACAGCGCGGTCAGCACCAGGGATTCGGTCCAGCCGTCGGCGGGCCCGCGGACCAGGCCGTACACGATCCCGAAGAGTCCGCCGCTGGCGAGCAGGGTGCCGGGGAGGTCGAGCCGGGCGCCGGTGCCGTGGGACTCGGCGAGGCGCAGCCGGGCGAGCGGCAGCAGGGCCACGCCGAGCGGGACGTTCAGCCAGAAGATCCAGTGCCAGGAGATGTGCTCGGTGAGGCTGCCGCCGATGAGCGGCCCGGAGGCGACGGCGAGGCCGTTGACGGCACCCCAGATGCCGTACGCCATGCCCCGCTTGGCGACGGGCACGGCCGCGGTCAGCAGGGTGAGCGTGAGCGGCATCATCACGGCCGCGCCGACGCCCTGCACCGCGCGGGCGGCGATGAGGGAGCCGATGCCGGGTGCCATGGCCGCGGCGGCGGAGGCGCCGGTGAAGACGGCGAGTCCGGCGAGGAAGAGCCGGCGGCGCCCGAAGCGGTCGCCGAGCGCGGCACCGAACATCAGCAGGACGGCGAAGGTGAGCGTGTAGGCGCTCACGGTCCATTCGAGGTCGTCCAGCGCGCCGCCGAGGTCCCGGCGGACGGAGGGCAGGGCGGTGGTGACGACGAGGTTGTCGAGGGCCGCCATGAACCCGGCGACGCTGGTGATGACGAGGGCCCAGGCGGCGCCCCCGCGACGTGCGGTCTGCTCTGACATCGCTCCCCCAGTGGGTGATCACTGCCATGTGATTAGTTATTGCTGACTAACTTTGCTGCTCATGAAAGAGCGGAACCTCCCGCCCTTCCGTGTCCTACTTCTCCGGCCGCCCGGTGATCCGGGCCGACGGATACATTCCCTGCCAGACCCGGTGGTCGGGCGGAAAACCCATGGCCGTAAGGGTGTTGATGAGCATGCCGTACGCCAGGAAGGTCGTGGTCTCCTTGTCGTCCGCCCCCAGCGGCAGATGCACGGTCTCCCACAGCTTCATCCAGCCGGCCCGTACGGTCTCACCGAACTGGTGGTCGCCTTCCGCCTCGGCGGCCGCGACCGTGATGTACGTCTGCATCTGCATCTGCAGCGTCTCGGGGCGTTCCGTGATCAGACGCACGTAGGCGTTCGCCATGGCGTGCAGGGCCTCCTCGCCCTGCAGCCCCTCGGCCACCTCCTCGAAGGCCCGGCACGTGTCCTCCACGCACCGCAGCGACGCGGCCGCGAAGATCGCCTTCTTGCCCGGGAAGAGCCGGAAGAGGTAGGGCTGCGAAACGCCCACGCGTTTGGCGATCGCCTCCGTCGAGGTGCCGTAGTAACCCTTCTGCGCGAACTCCGCGACTGCCGCGCGGATGACGCTCTGGCGCCGCTCCTCTGCGCTCATCCTGACCATGCGAGGAAGTTAGTACTCAATCACTAACTACGTCAAGGGGCTTGTTCCGTGCGGCTTCCGTGCATCCGTGCGGCTTCCGTGCAGGAGTCAGGGCGCCCACCCATGGGTCGGCGCCCTTACCCGGAGCCGCTGTCAGGCCAGTCGTACGACCGCCCGGGACATGCCCAGCACCTTCTGGCCGCCGCTCGTCGCGGTCAGGTCCACGCGCACGGTGTTGTCGTCGAGCTTGGCCGCGACCTTGCCGCTGACCTCGATCACCGCGCCCTTGTCATCGTTGGGCACGACGACCGGCCTGGTGAAGCGGACGCCGTACTCCACGACCGCGCCCGGGTCACCCGTCCAGTCGGTGACCACGCGGATCGCCTCGGCCATGGTGAACATGCCGTGCGCGATGACGTCCGGCAGGCCCACCTCCTTGGCGAACTTCTCGTTCCAGTGGATCGGGTTGAAGTCCCCGGAGGCACCCGCGTACCGCACCAGCGTGTCGCGGGTCACGGAGAAGGTCTGCGCCGGCAGTTCGGTGCCGACCTCGACGTCGTCGTACGCGATCTTCGCCGTCATCGGTACCTCACACCCCCTCGGCCGCACGGGCCACGAGCTTGGTCCAGGCGGTCACCACGTGCTCGCCCGCCTCGTCGTGCACCTCGCCCCGGATGTCCAGGACGTCGTTGCCGGCGAGGGACTTGATCCCCTCGATGGTGGAGGTGACCGAGAGCCGGTCACCGGCGCGCACCGGGCGGGTGTAGGCGAACTTCTGGTCGCCGTGCACCACACGGGTGTAGTCGAGACCGAGCTGCGGATCCTCGACGACCTGTCCGGCGGCCCGGAAGGTGATGGAGAACACGAAGGTCGGCGGGGCGATCACATCGGGGTGACCGAACGCCTTGGCGGCCTCCGGGTCCGTGTACACCGGGTTGTTCTCCCCGACCGCCTCGGCGAACTCGCGGATCTTCTCCCGGCCCACCTCGTAGGGCGCGGTGGGCGGATAGGTCCGCCCCACGAAGGACTGGTCGAGCGCCATGGCCCGGCACCTCCTGGTCTCAGCAGCGTGTCTGCTCTCGGCATGTGAAACGACGTGAGGCCGCCCCCCGAACTGCGGGGGCGGCCTCACGTACGAGCCTGATTTATCGCGTCTCGCGGTGCGCGGTGTGCGCGTTGCAACGCGGGCAGTGCTTCTTCATCTCAAGACGGTCCGGGTTGTTACGCCGGTTCTTCTTGGTGATGTAGTTCCGCTCCTTGCACTCCACGCAGGCCAGCGTGATCTTCGGGCGGACGTCGGTGGCAGCCACGTGAGTGCTCCTAAGACGAACGGGTGGGCTAATTCAACGCAAGCAAGAGTAGCCGATCGAAGGACCGACCCCGCAATCGGCTACTGTCAGTAGCGGTGACCGGACTTGAACCGGTGACACAGCGATTATGAGCCGCTTGCTCTACCGACTGAGCTACACCGCTTTGATGAGATCGGCCCCGCCTCGCGACGGGAAACCTCTCACACCAGAGCCCCAAAACGGAATCGAACCGTTGACCTTCTCCTTACCATGGAGACGCTCTGCCGACTGAGCTATTGGGGCGAGCGATGAAGACATTACACGGTCCGCCGCCGTTCACCCAAATCCGTATCGGGCCGCCCGCCGCACCCCTCTTCCCGGGCCTCCCCACTGCCTCGCGAGGCGCGTGCGGCGCGGCCACGCGCGCGTGGGAGCCCGCTGTACGGGAGGGCTGTGCGTGCACCGCGAGGGGCGGACCACACCGGTACGACTATTGCGCTCCTCCGCGCCCTGCCCGGCTCCCCGGCCTAGGCTCGACTCACTCTGCGTGATCTTGAGTCCGTCGCGGACTCGAGCCCTCACGCGACCCTCCCCCGAGCCCCGGCCGACCCCTGGGAGTCCGATGCCAGACAGCCAGCCGCAGCCGCCCCCGTCGTCGAACCCGTCCGGCTCCTCCGGACAGCCCGACCCGGCCGCCCTGCTGCTGTGCGGGGCGCGGCTCACCGACGGCCGGACCGTGGACGTACGGCTGGGCGGCGGGCGCATCGAGGCGGTCGGCACGGCCGGCAGCCTGACACCAGGGCCGGCCCGGAAGAGCGCGGCCCGTGTGGACCTCGGCGGCTACCTCCTCCTCCCCGCCCCGGCGGAGCCGCACGCCCACAGCGACACCGCACTCTCCGCCGAGCACCCCGGGCCGGTCTCGTACACCCCCGAGGACGTCCAGCGCCGTGCCACGGAGGCGGCGCTGCTGCAGCTCGGCCACGGCGCGACGGCGGTACGCACGCACGTGCGCGTGGGCGACGTCCAGGGCCTGGGCGCGCTCGGCGCCGTTCTGCAGGCACGGCGGTCCCTGCGGGGGCTCGCGGAACTGACCACGGTGGCGATGCCGCGTCTGCTGACCGGGGTGGCCGGCTCCGACGGGCTCGCGATGCTGCGGGACGCGGTGAAGATGGGCGCCTCGGTGGTGGGCGGCTGCCCCGACCTGGACCCCGATCCCACCGGCTACGTGGAGGCCGTACTGGAGGTGGCATCGGAGCACGGCTGCCCGGTGGACCTGCACACCGACGCCGCCGACCCGGCCCGGCTGTCCCGGCTCGCGGCCATGGCGGGTGGTCTGCGCCCCGGCGTGACGGTCGGCCCGTGCGCCGGTCTCGCACGCCTGTCCACCGAGGCCGCCACCCGGCTCGCGGACCAGCTCGCGGCGGCCGGTGTGACGGTGGTGTGCCTGCCCCAGGGCGGTTGCGGGGGCGCGGACCGACGGGGCACCGCGCCGGTACGGCTGCTGCGCGCGGCCGGGGTGAGGGTGGCGGCCGGCAGCGGCGCCCTCCGGGACGTCTCGAACCCGGTCGGCCGCGGCGACCCCCTGGAGGCTGCCTACCTCCTCGCCTCCGTCCACGGCCTGCGCCCCGAGGACGCCTACGAGGCGGTGAGCGGCTCGGCCCGCGCGGTCCTGGGCCTGCCCGAGGTCCGCGTGGAGGCGGGTTTCCCCGCCGAACTCCTGGCGGTGCGCGGCGACCGCCTGTCCGGCGCCCTCTCCCTCGCCTACAGCCGGATCGTGATCCACCGCGGGCGGGTGGTGTCCCGCACGAGCGCGGTCCGCGAGTACTGCAACTCGGCGGCAGCGGCGGAACTGGGGCTGCCCCGGCAGGGGAGGAAGGACTTGTCCTGAAGGGCGCGCTCGCTGCCGTACGGGGCGTACGGGGCGCGTGCCGCAGGCTGCGCGCCTGCGTCCGTGCGCCGAGGCGCCCTTGAGCCCCGGCATGCTCACCGTGTTAACTCGTGCGGCGGATGCGCTTCTTCGGGCGTACGGTCGGAATCATGCGCATTGTCATCGCTGGTGGTCATGGTCAGATCGCGCTGCGGCTGGAGCGGCTGCTCTCCGCGCGCGGGTACGAGGTCGCGGGGATCATCCGCAAGGCCGAACAGGGCGACGATCTGCGGGAGGCCGGCGCCGAACCGGTCCTGCTCGACATGGAGTCCGCCTCGGTGGAGGAGGTAGCGGCACATCTGCAGGGAGCGGACGCGGCGGTCTTCGCGGCCGGCGCGGGCCCGGGCAGCGGTAAGGCCCGCAAGGAAACGGTGGACAAGGGCGCGGCCATACTGTTCGCGGACGCGGCCGTCCGCGCGCGCGTACGCCGTTTCGTCGTGGTCTCCTCGATGGGCGCGGACCCCGCGCACCGGGGCGACGACGTCTTCGACGTGTACCTGCGCGCCAAGGGCGAGGCCGACGCGTACATCTCCCGCCAGGAAGCCCTCGACTGGACCATCCTGCGCCCCGGTACGCTGACGAACGACCCGGGCACCGGCCTGGTCCGCCTGGAGGCCCACACCGGACGCGGCACGGTCCCCCGGGACGACGTGGCCGCCGTACTGGCGGAGCTGGTGGAAACCCCGGCGACGGCCGGCCTGACGCTGGAGCTGATCAGCGGGTCGACACCGGTGTCGGTCGCCGTGAGGTCGGTCGCGGGGAACTGAGGCGGGCCGCCGGCCGTTCACCCGTCAGAAGAGAGGCAGCTGCCCGGGGAAGTCCGGGACGACGTATCCTTCCAACGACGGCTGGGCCGCCCCGAGTTGAGCCTGCGTCCGCGACCCCGGACACGAGACGAGTTCCCCGCTCTCCCGCGCCCCGGGCGGATCGTGCCGCGCGAAGCGCCCCGCGACGACGGCAATCTCGCGACGACACACAGGGCAGGTTCTGCGACGGGAGGCCATGCCGTCAGTGTGCCCGCTCCCCGTCCGAACGAAGTCGCCGCCGTCGGCCGCGGCACGGCCGGCTCCGAAAGCGGCTGGGAGACGCCCGTCCCTCCGTTCCAGCCCACCCCCGGAGCCGAGGTTGGTGCGGCGTAGGTAACGTCCGAGCACCTAGCAGGCAAATTCCGGCCTCCCGGCAGGTAAAGTCCGACCACCTGTCTGAAGAGAGAACATCCGTACGCACCGGCGAGTCCGTGCGCGAGGATGCTGAGTTGCCTGGAGCCCGCGAAGTGTCAGCATCGCCCTTGCCCGCTCGGTTGCGCACCGCAGCGGCACGCCTCCTCCTGCCCACGGTGCTCGCCCTGTCGTTCGCCGTTCAGGCAGTGGGGGCCCTCCTACCCAGCGTTCCCCTGCTCATCGCCTCCGCCGTTGTCGGGCTTGCGGCGGACATCGCCCTGCACCGGTGGCAGCGCAACGTCGCCACTGCGCTCGGGAAGCTGCAGGCGACCGTGGCCGTGCGTCAGGTGGCCCGGGACCTTCTGCTGTTGACCGGCCTGCTCCGTATAGAGGAACAGGACTACGAGACGAGGTACCTGGCCCTCCTCTGCGGTCTGCTGGTCTTCTACGCCCTGCACTTCGCATGCCAGGCGGTTGCGATCTCCGTACGCCGCACCCGCACCCTGCCCGTGGTGACCCGCAACATCGACGCCTCGCCCCTGCGGCTGAGCCCCGCTCCCCCGGCGCTGCTGATGCACCGCTCCGGGCAGCGGCTCCTCACGTTCGGTCTGCCCTCGACGGCCGGCCTGCTGGCCACCGCAGTGACCGGCTCGGCCCGGTGGGCCGCCGCGGGAATCGCCTTGTCCGCCGCCTTCGCGGCGGTGGCCGTCGGCATCCTGCTGCTGCGGCTGCTGCCGGGACGCCGGCCGGTGACGAGCGAGCAGGCCCTGGAGTGGTTCGAGGCCTGGCTCGCGGAGTACCAGCCGACGGTCGGCATGTACTTCTCCGGCGGCACGAGCTCGGCCTACCAGGCGAACATGTGGCTGGACCCGCTGGCCCGGCTGGAGGGTCGTCCGCTGATCGTGCTGCGCGAGCGCTTCATGGTGAAGAAGATCGCGTCCACGGACATCCCGATCGTGTGTCTGCCGAAGGTCGCCGACCTGATGAGGCTGGAGCACTCGACGCTGAAGATGCTGATCCACCCGTCGAACTCGGGGAAGACCTCGCAGGTGCTGCGGATCCCCACCATCAAGCACGCGTTCGTCAACCACGGCGAGAGCGACAAGCTGTCCAGCTGCAATCCGTACGCGAAGGCGTACGACGAGGTGTGGGTGGCCGGTCCCGCGGCGCGCCAGCGGTACGCCCTGGCGGGCGTGGGTGTCGACGACAGGGACGTCGTGGAGATCGGACGCCCGCAGCTGCACGCGATCGAACCGTACGCCGGTGCGCCCGCGGGCCTCTACACCACGGTTCTCTACGCCCCCACCTGGGAGGGGTGGGACGGCAACCCGGGCAACACCTCCGTCGTCGAGGCCGGCGAGAACATCGTCCGTGCCCTCCTGGCCGACCCGGGGGTCCGGCTCCTGTACAAGCCGCACCCGCTGACCGGCTCGGTCGATCCCCGGGCGGGAGCCGCGAACGCCCGGATCCAGGAGATGATCCGCGCCGCGAACGCTCTCCGTGCCGCGGAACACGCCGGTGAGAGGCCCGCGCCCGCCGCAGCGCAGGAGCTGGCCCTGCGGACCGCCGAACTCGACCGGCTGACCACGTCCTCGTTCCGGGCGAGCGTGGACGACGCGGAGCGGATGCTGCTCCAGACGGCCCCCGAACCCGGTCGGGCCGCGGCCGTGGCCGCCGCGACCGCCGCCTGGGAGGCCGCGTACTGGGCGTCGTTCCCCGCGTGGGAGCACCAGATCGTCGTCGGGGCGCGGCCGACCGTCTACGCCTGCTTCAACGTGGCCGACCTGCTGGTCAGCGATGTCTCCAGCGTCATCTCCGACTACCTGGCGAGCGAGAAGCCCTACGCCGTCGCCAACACCAGCGGCCTTTCCGAGCAGGACTTCCGCACCACCTTCCCCACTGTCCGGGCAGGCGCCGTCCTCGCTTCGGACGCCTCCGGCATACCGGCCCTGCTGGAGTCCGTGCGCCATCCCGAGAAGGACACCTACGCCGAGGCCCGCAGCGAGCTCAAGCTGCATCTGCTGGGCCCCTCCAACCCGCCGTCCGTCGTCCGCTTCAACGAGGCTGCCCGCGCGCTGTGCGCGGCGGCCGACGAACACCGGGCGAGCATGGCCGTGCGAGCGCTCCCGGTGATCCCGAGTCAGCGGGACGCCGGGTCGCCGCTGGACAACGAGCACGTCAGGGGCTGAGCCCCGGGACGTGCACGCCGGTGTCCCCGAAGGCGCCGGCATCCGTCGGCATCCGTCGGCACTCTGGGGAAGACCCCCTCCGATCTGCGGAAAAGCGGAACGGAGGGGGTCTTTTCGTGCTCGGCGTCGAGAGGCGGGGCCGGCCTCACCGGGCAACGGCTGAGTCCACTCGCGCTCAGGAGCAGAGATTCACGTGCCGCACGGCCAGTACGTGCCCCGCCGCGTCGATGAGGCGGCTGCGGGCGAGGTGTCCGCCGGCCACGGCATTGGTGATCGCCGAGGCGATCGAGGACGTCTGGGAGCTGACATTGCCCCCCAGGTCGAACAAGACCATGTCGGCGCCGGAGCGCAGGGCCTGGACGGCGGCGGTGGGGACGCTGAAGCCGGCGGCGGAGATCGCCTTGGCACTGAGCGAGTCGGTGACCACCAGCCCCTTGAAGCCCAGCTTGCCGCGCAGCTCGTAGCTGATGGCGGTGGGTGACAGACTCGCCGGATTGGTGCCCAGGCCCGGCACGACGTTGTTGGAGACCATGACGGCCGGGGCGCCGGCCTTGATGGCCTCGGTGAACGGCGGGATGCCCACCTTCTGCAGGGTGGACCAGGGCAGGGTGCGGGCGGGGCCGAAGTCGGAGTTGTAGCTGGAGCCGCCGAGGCCCGGGAAGTGCTTGACGACAGGTATCACGTGTCCGGCGCGCAGCCCGTCCATGTACGCGACACCGTCCTTGGAGACCACCGAGGTGCTGCCGCTGAAGGACCGCCATCCGTCGGGGTTGGTCCGGCTGGGGGCCACATTCCTGCCGTCGACGTCGACCACCGGCGCGAGGTCCATGTTCACCTGCGCGGCCGCCATCCTGGTGGCGACCTTCGTGACGTTCTGCTGGATCTGGGCCGGGGTCCAGTGCGTGCCCATGTACGCGGGCCAGGGCAGGGATCCGACGAGGTTCGCCATGCGCTGGATGGCGCCGCCCTCCTCGTCGGTCATCACCAGCAGGCCCAGGTGGCCGGGTACGTGGGACTTCAGGGCGGTCAGCCGGGAGCCGAGGTCGGACGGCGCGTTGCTGCCGAACAGCACCACACCGCCCGCACCGGAACCGACCTCGGACGTTGCGTCGGACACCGAGGTCTCCGACACCGGGACGGCGATGGTCAGCATGGCCAGACGGCGGTTCGACCACCCGGCCAACTTCGTGCTGTTGGTGCACGCGGTGGCGGCGGTGAGGTCCGGGGCGAAGGACGAAGCTGAAGGGGAAGGCACGGCGGGCGGGGCGTGGGACACGCCGGGCCCACCGGAGTGCGGGGACGCCTTGGGGGCGCCCGTGCCGCAGCCCGCCAGGACCACCACTGCCGCGGCGGCAGTGCTCAGTCTGCGTACGGTCGTGGCCCGGCTGGGGAGCCCCGGTGGCGCTGTCGCGCTTCTTCGGTCACGGTACGACGGGACGTTCATCGCCCGGCCTCCTTCCGAAAGACGCGACGGTACCCGTCGCGCTGATGGCCGTATGAGCCTGAGGTGGGCCTCACGAAGCGTGCGATGCGCTCCAGCCCGCATTTGTTCGAAACCTCCGCGGTCGGCGTACCACCAGAATCTCGCGACTCGGAGCCGGCCGGAAATCCAGCAGACGTGACAGGCCCCGCGGCCGGTCAAGCTGCCCAACGGTCACTGCGCCCCAAACCGGCGTGGGCAGACGCCCGCTCCCGCGTCCTCCCCTTATCGGAGTTCGAGTACCGGAGTTCGAGTCGACGTTGGCCAAGCGCCCTTATGATCTTCGCCACCGAGTCGTGTTCACCTGGCTCGGCTCCGGTGGGGACCCTCAGCTCGTGGCGGATGCCGCCGGCTTTCGAACGCGAGACAGCGCAGCCATGAGACAGCGCGCTGATCTCCAAGGGGCATGCCAAAGGGCCCGTGACCTGCTGAGTCAGCAGGTCACGGGCCCTTTTTCCCGTGTGGCGGCGCCAGGATTCGAACCTGGGAAGGCTGAGCCGGCAGATTTACAGTCTGCTCCCTTTGGCCGCTCGGGCACACCGCCGGGGTTGATGCCGTTCGAACCGCTTTTCGGCGGTGCTCCCTGGCAACGACGTAAACAATACCCGATGCCGAGGGGTGCTTCGCCACCCGTTTGATCTGCGTCCCTCGGGTCCCGGGGTGGCTAGGCTGGTGCGGATGCGGCCCGGCGTCAGGCCGGGCTCGGCGGCCGCCGCCACGCACCCGATACGCACCCGATACAAGGAGCCACAGGACATGGCCGACTCCAGTTTCGACATCGTCTCGAAGGTCGAGCGGCAGGAGGTCGACAACGCCCTCAACCAGGCCGCCAAGGAGATCTCCCAGCGCTACGACTTCAAGGGCGTGGGTGCCTCGATCTCGTGGTCCGGTGACAAGATTCTCATGGAGGCGAACTCCGAGGACCGGGTGAAGGCTGTCCTCGACGTCTTCCAGTCCAAGCTGATCAAGCGCGGCATCTCGCTCAAGGCGCTGGACGCGGGCGAGCCTCAGCTGTCCGGCAAGGAGTACAAGATCTTCGCCTCGATCCAGGAGGGCATCTCCCAGGACAACGCGAAGAAGGTGGCGAAGATCATCCGCGACGAGGGCCCCAAGGGCGTGAAGGCCCAGGTCCAGGGTGACGAGCTGCGGGTCAGCTCCAAGAGCCGCGACGACCTCCAGGCCGTGATCGCCCTGCTGAAGGGCAAGGACTTCGACTTCGCGCTGCAGTTCGTGAACTACCGGTAGGACGCCGGCAGGAACGACCGGAAGGGCGGGCACCCGGCGGTGGCCGCCCTTCCGTCGCGTGCGGCTCAGTCGCGCGAGTTGCCGAACAGGATGCGGTAGAGGATCAGCAGGACGAGCGAGCCGCCGATCGCGGCGGCCCATGTCGCGCCGTCGTAGAAGTGCTTGGTGACCGGGTGGTCCAGCCAGCGGGCCGAGATCCAGCCGCCGATGAACGCGCCCGCGATGCCGATGAGGGTCGTACCGATGAAGCCGCCCGGGTCGCGGCCCGGCAGCAGGACCTTGGCGATGGCTCCGGCCAGAAGCCCCAGGATGATCCAACCGATGATGCTCATGCCGTGAACCTGCCCTCCCGCGCTGTGCCCGCACTGTCGAGCCTCTGAGATTCCGGTGAGGATCGGCTGTCGGTCGCGCGCGTGTTCGTGCCGTGTTGATGAAGAGGACGTCACGGGGCCATCGCCCGGTTGCGGCGATCAGTAGGGTGCGGCGCATGACAGCTACCGGCACCGCGTTGCGACGCACCCTGGGCGTGCGGGACGCCGTGGTCGTCGGCCTCGGCTCGATGGTCGGGGCGGGCGTCTTCTCCGCCCTGGGTCCGGCCGCGCGCGCCGCCGGGCCGGGGCTGTTGCTCGGTCTGGCCGTGGCGGCCGTGGTGGCCTACTGCAACGCCGTGTCCTCGGCCCGCCTGGCCGCCCGCTATCCGGCGTCGGGCGGGACGTACGTGTACGGCAGGGAGCGGCTGGGCCCGTTCTGGGGTTACCTCGCCGGCTGGGCGTTCGTGGTCGGCAAGACGGCCTCCTGCGCTGCCATGGCGCTCACCGTGGGGGCGTATGTGTGGCCGGGGCAGGCGCACGCGGTGGCGGTGGCGGCCGTGGTGGCCCTGACCGCCGTGAACTACGGCGGCATCCAGAAGTCGGCCTGGCTGACGCGGGTGATCGTGGCCGTCGTGCTGGCCGTTCTGGCCGCCGTGGTGGTTGTCTGCCTGACCTCGGCGCAGGCCCGTGCCGGGCGGCTCGGTATCGGGGTGTCGTCGGGTGTGGGCGGGGTGCTTCAGGCGGCCGGTCTGCTGTTCTTCGCGTTCGCGGGCTACGCCCGGATCGCGACCCTGGGCGAGGAGGTGCGCGATCCCGCGCGCACCATTCCCCGGGCCATCCCGCTGGCCCTCGGTATCGCCCTGGTCGTGTACGTGGGCGTGGCGGTGGCCGTGCTGAGTGTGCTCGGCTCCGACCGGCTGGGGCACGCGGCGGCGCCGTTGGCCGACGCGGTGCGGGCGGCCGGGGTGCCGGGTCTCGCGCCCGTGGTGCGGGTGGGGGCCGCGGTGGCCGCGCTCGGGTCGCTGCTCGCGCTGATCCTCGGCGTGTCCCGGACGACGCTCGCCATGGCTCGCGACCGCCATCTGCCCGGGGCGCTGGCCGCCGTGCATCCGCGGTTCCACGTCCCCTACCGGGCGGAGTTGGCCGTGGGCGCGGTGGTCGCCGTGCTGGCCGCGACGGTGGACGTGCGCGGCGCGATCGGTTTCTCCTCGTTCGGCGTGCTGGCCTACTACGCGGTGGCCAACGCCTCCGCCTGGACGCTGAGCCCGGCCTTTTCGGCACGGGTGGTACCGGCGGTGGGCCTGCTGGGCTGCGTCACGCTGGCGTTCGCGCTCCCGGTGGTCTCGGTCGCCGTGGGAGCGGGGGTGCTGGCGGTGGGCGTGGCGGTTTACGGCGTACGACGCTGGTGGGCGGGGTGGCGCCGGGCCTGACGTAGGCCGGCGCGCGGAGTCCCTCCGACTTCGCGGCGCCGACAAGTCCGACCCCGCTCCCCGTGGGGGTCGGCCGGAGCCGCGAGTCGGCTTCCTCGACGAGTCGGCTTCTCAGCGGCTCGGCTGTCAGCGCGTCGCGAACGGCTGGTCCGTCGGGACGATCTCGTGGCCCCGCGGCAGCGGAGGGCGGAATCAGCTGGAAGTCCGGCCATGCCGAACAGGATGTCCCGGGGACGTTCCCGGTCACGTTACGAGGGCGCTCCGGTTCCGCCTGAGCGCATGATCAGCTGATACTGGTGGCAGCAGGTGTGCCGGCGGAGCGACCTGGAGAGGTACTGATCATGAAGGTGTTCAACCTGCTGCTCAACATCCTGTGGCTCGTCCTCTGCGGGCTCTGGATGGCGATCGGTTACCTGATCGCTGCCCTGATCTGCTTCGTCCTGATCGTCACCATCCCGTTCGGCATCGCGGCGCTGCGTATCGCCGGATTCGTCCTCTGGCCGTTCGGCCGCACCACTGTGGAGAGGCCGGGCGCCGGCGCGCCGTCGTGCATCGGCAACGTCATCTGGGTGGTCTTCGCCGGATGGTGGCTTGCGCTGGCCCACCTGATCACGAGCATCCCTCTGTTCCTGTCGATCATCGGAATTCCCTTCGGCTGGGCGAACCTGAAGCTCATCCCCATCTCGCTCATGCCTTTGGGACGGGATGTCGTACCTACGGACGAGGCGTTCGGCGAACGCTGACCTCGTTCCAGTCGGCGTTCTGATGGCCGGCGGTGCCGCGCTCGGCGCGGCCGGGACTGGCGTCGTGCTTGGGCGGCCGCCCGCTCAGGACCGACGATTGCGGCACTTACGCGACCCCGGTGGGGGTACTGGTCCGGCCCAATGAGCGGACGTCAGGTGCTGCTACGGGGTTCGGCACCGCTCCCGGTGCCGCCACCCCGAGTTCGGGACGTTGGGCGTGAATGTTGTCGGACGATATGTGGGATTCCTTTTAGCCGACCTTCACCGGGAGCCACCTGCCATCTTCTCGAGCCGGGCGATGCGCTCCGCCATCGGCGGGTGCGTGGAGAACATCTTCGACAGTCCCTGACCGGGGCGGAAGGGGTTCGCGATCATCATGTGACTCACGGTCTCGATCCGGGGCTCGGGCGGCAGCGGGAGCTGCTGGGTGCCGATCTCCAGCTTGCGCAGGGCACTGGCGAGGGCCAGCGGGTCGCCGGTGATCTGGGCGCCCGAGGCGTCGGCCTCGTACTCCCTGGAGCGGCTGATCGCCAGCTGGATGAGGGTGGCGGCGAGCGGGCCCAGGATCATGATCAGCAACAGGCCGAGCAGGCCCGGCCCGTCGTCGTCGTCCGAGCGACCGACGGGGATCAGCCAGGCGAAGTTGACCAGGAACATGATCACCGAGGCGAGGGCGCCGGCCACCGAGGAGATCAGGATGTCGCGGTTGTAGACGTGGCTCAGCTCGTGGCCGATGACGCCGCGCAGCTCGCGCTCGTCGAGGAGGCGCAGGATGCCCTCGGTGCAGCACACGGCCGCGTTGCGCGGGTTGCGGCCCGTCGCGAAGGCGTTGGGTGCCTCCGTCGGGGAGATGTACAGGCGGGGCATGGGCTGGCGGGCCTGCGTGGACAGCTCACGGACCATCCGGTACAGCGCGGGGGCCTCGAACTCGCTCACCGGGCGGGCGCGCATCGCGCGGAGCGCCAGCTTGTCGCTGTTCCAGTACGCGTACGCGTTCGTGCCCAACGCGATCAGGACCGCCACGATCAGTCCCGTACGGCCGAAGAAGCTGCCGATGACGATGATGAGTGCGGACAGTCCCCCGAGGAGTACTGCGGTCCTTAGCCCGTTGTGCCGGCGGTGCACGTGCGCCCTCCAAGTCGTGCAGCAGGGGAACACTTTCGTCCAGTGGACCCTCCCGCTCTGGTCAACGCCAGGCGGCGGCCGCGAGTTCCCTTGGGTGCGCGTGGGCGCGCGTCGGCCGTGCGGGTGACGTGCTCATACGTGCTCCTACGGCCCTCCGCGCGCGTGGGAGCACGGGTGCCCCACGCGCGCGTGGCAAGTCCTCAGAACAGTCCGGCGGCGGCGAAGCGCAGAACCAGCTGGGGTACGCCGGACAGGGCCACGCCGAGGACGCCGGTGAGGGCGAGCGCGGCGGTGAGGGGGGCCGGGATCCGGTGCCGTGCGGGTTCGCCCTCGGGGGCGCGGAACAGCAGGGCCGTCCACTGCAGGTAGTAGAAGAGGGCGATCACCACGTTGACGGCCATGACCACGGCGAGCCAGCCCAGGCCCGCGTCGACGGCCGCGGAGAACACGGTGACCTTGGCGAACAGGCCGATGATGCCCGGTGGCAGCCCGGCGAGGCACAGCAGGAAGAAGGCCAGGAGCAGGGCCGTGACCGGGTTGGACGCGTACAGGCCGCGGTAGTCGCTGATCCGGTTGAGGGACTTCGTACGGCCCACCAAGGCTGCCACGGCGAAGGCGCCGAGGTTCACGGCGGCGTACATGAGGGCGTACGCGACGGTGGAACCAATGGCCTTCTGGGCGTCCTTGGCGTACCCGGCGGCGGCGATGGGCACCAGCAGGTAGCCGGCCTGGCCGACGGAGGACCAGGCGAGCAGCCGTACGGCGCTGTACGCGCGCGTGGCCTGCTGGCGCAGGGCGCCGACGTTGCCGACCGTCATGGTGAGGGCGGCCAGGGCGGCGAGCGCGGGCCCCCAGACGTCGGCGTACGAGGGGAAGGCGACGACGGTGACGAGGATCAGGCCGGAGAAGCCGACCGCCTTGCCGACGACCGACAGGTAGGCGGCGATGGGCAGCGGCGCGCCCACGTAGGTGTCGGGCACCCAGAAGTGGAACGGGACGGCTGCCGTCTTGAAGGCGAAGCCGACCAGGGTGAGGACGACGCCGGTCTGGGCGAGGGTGTGGAGCTGCCCGTCCACGTGCTGGATCCGCTGGGCGACCTGGGTGAGGTAGAGAGTGCCGGTGGAGGCGTAGACGAAGCTGATGCCCATCAGACTCACCGCGGTGGCGGTGACCGAGGACAGGAAGAACTTCAGGGCCGCCTCGGAGGACCGCTTGTCGCCGTGCCGGATGCCGACGAGGGCGAAGGCGGGCAGGGAGGCGACCTCCAGGGCGACGATCAGGGTGGCCAGGTCCCGGGAGGCGGGCAGCAGGGCGGCACCGGCCGCGGAGGAGAGCAGCAGGAACCAGAACTCCCCCGCCGGGACGCGCCGGTGGTCGTCCTCGAGGTTCGTGACCGACAGCAGGGCCGCGAGCAGGGCACCGCCGAGAACCAGGAACTGGATGGCGAGTGTGAAGTGGTCGGCGGTGTAGCTGCACACGCGCGCGTGCCCGGTCAGGCAGAAGGTGCTGCGGTCACCGTCCAGGAGCGGAAGCAGCATCAGCGTGGCGGCGGCCAGGCCGGCGACGGAGGCCCAGCCGAGGAGCGGCTTGCGGGTCTCCGGCACGAACAGGTCGGCGACGAGCACCGCGAGCGCGACCACCGCGGCGATGGTGGGCGGCGCGATCGCGAGCCAGTCGACGGACTGGACCGCGGACTGGGCCAGCGGCGGGGCCAGGGCGCTCATCGGGTGCCTCCTGCGAGGAGCTGCTGCACGGCCGGGTCGGTCAGGCCGAGCAGGGCCCTCGGCCACAGTCCGGCGAGGACGGTGAGGGCGACGAGCGGGGTCCAGGCCGCGAACTCGTACCCGTACACGTCGGCGAGCTTCGGGGTTTCCCGCTGTACGTCGCCCATGCAGACCCGGCGGACCACGATCAGCATGTACGCGGCCGTCAGCAGGGTGCCGAACGCACCGATCGCCATGAAGGTGAGGAACGCGGGCCGGCTGAGGTCGGTGGCGGGCTTGAACGCGCCGAACAGGGCCAGCATCTCCCCCCAGAACCCGGCGAGTCCGGGCAGCCCGAGCGAGGCCACGGCGCCGAAGGCGAGCAGTCCGCCGAGGCGCGGTGCCTTGCCGTACAGGGCGGCGCCGGTCTCCTCGGCGAGGGTGTCCAGGTCGGTGCTGCCGGTACGGTCCTTGAGCGCGCCGACCAGGAAGAACAGCAGGCCGGTGATGAGGCCGTGGGCGATGTTGGCGAAGAGGGCGCCGTTCACGCCGGTCGGGGTCATGGTGGCGATGCCCAGCAGGACGAAGCCCATGTGACCGACGGAGGAGTAGGCGATCAGCCGCTTCAGGTCGCCCTTCGCACCCCGCTTGGCCAGGGCCAGGCAGGCCAGCGACCCGTAGATGATCCCGACCACGGCGAACGCGGCGAGGTACGGCGCGAAGGTGTGGAAGCCGTCCGGCGCCACCGGCAGCAGGATGCGGACGAAACCGTACGTACCCATCTTCAGCAGGACACCGGCCAGCAGGACCGAGCCGACGGTCGGCGCGGCGGTGTGGGCGTCGGGCAGCCAGCTGTGCAGCGGCCACATCGGCGTCTTGACCGCGAGCCCGATCCCGATTGCCAGAACCGCGATGACCTGCACGGATGCGGTCAGTGACCGGCCGTTGTCAGTGGCGAGTGCCACCATGTCGAACGTGCCCGCCTTGATTCCGATCAGGAGCAGGCCGAGCAGCATGACGACGGAGCCGAGCAGCGTGAACAGGATGAACTTCCACGCGGCCCGGGTCCGGCCCTCGCCGCCCCAGCGGGCGATGAGGAAGTACATCGGGATGAGCACTGTCTCGAACGCGAGGAAGAACAGCAGCAGGTCGAGGACGGCGAAGGTCGCGAGGGTGCCGGACTCGAGCAGGAGCAGCAGCGCGACGAACGCCTTCGGGGACGGGCCCGAAGGCGGCTTGAAGTACGAGTAGAGCGCGCAGAGGAAGGTCAGCAGCGCGGTCAGCACCAGAAGGGGGAGGGAGATGCCGTCGATGCCGAGGTGGATCCGCACGTCGAGTGCCGGGATCCAGCTGATGTCGGTCGTGGCCTGCATCTTCGACGGATGGTCGTGGTCGAAGCCGAGCGCGAGGACGATCGCGGCGACGAGGATCACGGCGGTCACGGTCACGCCGTGCCGCAGCACGGCCTGCTCGGGCGACTTCCCCTTCAGTCCGGGCGGGGCCGGCAGGAGGGCGGCGACGGCGCCGAGGAGCGGGCCGACGACGACGAATGCCAGAAGGAACTGCATCACGGACTCATTGATATCGATCACGCCTGCTCACGCTCCCGTGGCGACGAGGAGGACGGCGACCGCCAGGACGACGGTGCCGGCGAGCAGCGCGCTCACATAGGTCTGCACATTGCCGGTCTGCGCACGCCGTACGGCGGCCCCGAGCAGCCGGGGCAGGGCGGCCGCGCCGCGTACGTAGGTGTCGACGACCTCACGGTCGAGGAACCGGACGAGACTCGCTCCGGCCTGGACCGGGCGGACGAACAGTGCCGAGTACACGGCGTCCAGGTGGAAGCCGGCGGCCGCGTGCCGGTGCAGCGGGCCGAGCAGCAGCCGACCGGGGTCCGCCGGGTCGGGCGCGTAGGCGATGTCGCCGTAGACGGGCTCGTGACTGGCGATGGCCTCGGCCTCGACCAGGCCCGCGTCACCCTCGGGGTGGGCGGCGACCGCGCCGAGCGGGACCCGGGCGGCGAGTGCGCCGGTGCGCTGCCAGGCGCCGTAGGTGACGAGCCCGCCGACCAGGGCGAGGCCGGTGCCGAGGATCGAGGTGGTGAGGGTCGGGGTCAGGTCGTGGCCGTCGAACCAGTCGGGCAGCGAGCGGTAGGCGAACCCGCCGAAGGCGAGGGACGGTACGGCCAGGACCCACAGCACCACGGTCATCGTCAGCGGCTGGCGGCCGTGGTCGGGAGCCTCGGCGCCCCGGCCGCGGAAGGCCAGCAGCCACAGGCGGGTGGCGTAGGCGGCGGTGAGCAGGGCGGTGACCAGGCCCGAGACCAGGACGAGCCAACCTGCGGCGCCGGGTGCGTGCTCGGTGTGGCCGCCGGCCACGTGCTCGGCGGCGCCGAGGACGGACTCCTTGGAGAAGAAGCCGCTGAAGGGAGGGATCGCGGCGAGCGCGAGCAGGGCGACGGTCATCGTCCAGTAGGCGTCCGGGATGCGGTCGCGCAGGTGGCTCATCCGGGACATGGCGGCCAGCGAGTTGGTGCCGGCGGCGTGGATGATCACGCCGGCGGCGAGGAACAGCAGCGCCTTGAAGGCGCCGTGGGACAGGAGGTGGAAGACGGCGGCACCGCGCTCGCCCACGGCGAGGGCGCCGGTCATGTAGCCGAGCTGGCCGATGGTCGAGTAGGCGAGGACGCGCTTGATGTCGTCCTGGGCGAGTGCGGCGAGGCCGGAGCCGGCCATCGTGACGGCGGCCATCGCGGCGAGGACGACCATCGCGGCCTGGGACGCCTCGAACACCGGAAGGAGGCGGGCGACGAAGTAGACACCGGCGGCGACCATCGTCGCGGCGTGGATCAACGCCGAGACGGGCGTCGGACCCGCCATCGCGTCGGGGAGCCAGGTGTGCAGCGGGAACTGCGCCGACTTGCCCGCCACGCCCGCGAGCAGCAGCAGGGCGATCAAGGTCGGGTGGTGGAGTCCTCCGCTCACCACGGTGCCGAGGACGCGGGTGATGCTGAACGAGCCGGCGTCGGTGCCCAGCGCGAACAGGCCGATGAGGAACGGCACGTCGCCGAGCTTGGTGACCAGGAAGGCCTTCAGGGAGGCGGCACGGGCCTCGGGCGTCTCCCAGTAGTGGCCGACCAGGAAGTAGGAGCAGATGCCCATGACTTCCCAGCCGACCAGCAGCACGATCAGGTCGCCCGAGTAGACGACCAGGAGCATCGCGGAGGTGAACAGGGAGACGAGGGCCGCGTAGGAGGGGTAGCGCGGGTCGTGGCGCAGGTAGCCCGTCGAGTAGATCTGCACGCAGCTCGCGACGAAGGCGACCAGGACGGCGACGAGCGCGGCGAAGCCGTCGATGTCCAGGGCCAGGTCGATCGGGACCGAGCCCGTGGGGGTCAGCTGGGTGTGGGCCTCGATGGCCGGACCGCCGCCCTGGCGTACGGCGACCAGCGCGGCCAGCACGAGTGCGGCCAGGGTCGGCAGCACGGCGAGCGGGCGGACGAAGGCGGGGGCGGTACGGCCCAGGAGCAGCCCGGCCGCGGCGCCCAGGAACGGCAGGAGGGGGACGAGGACGGCGAGGGTGGTCGTGGTCACGCGGTGGCCTCAGCCTTCTCGGCCGCGGGGGTGTCGGTGCCGGGGCCGTCGGTGTCGTCGCCGTGGCCCTCGGCGGTGTCGCGGAGCTTGTCGATGTCGGAGGTGCCGCGGTTGCGGTACACGGCGAGCACGATCGCGAGGCCGATGCCGATCTCGGCGGCGGCGATGGCGATGGTGAACAGGGTCAGCGCCTGGCCGGAGTGCAGGGTCTCCTCGGCGGCCCGGCTGAGCCAGACGTCGAAGGCGACCAGGTTGAGGTTGACGGCGTTGAGCATCAGCTCGACCGACATCAGGACCAGGATCGCGTTGCGGCGAGCGAGGACGCCGTACAGACCGGTGCAGAAGAGGAGGGCGGAGAGGACGGCGGGATAGGCGAGATGCATCAGCGGGCGCCTTCCTTGCCGGAGACCGCGGGGGTGGCTTCCCCTGCGGTGGCGGGCGTGGCGTCCGCCTTGGCCTTGCGGGACAGGACGATCGCGCCGACCAGGGCCGCGAGGAGGAGGACCGAGAGCGCCTCGAAGGGCAGGACCCAGTTCTGGAAGAGGCTCTCGCCGGTGACGCGGGTGGTGCCGGCGGCCGGGCCGCTCAGGTCGATCCAGGTCGTGCGGAACGCGTCGACGACCACCCAGACCAGGGCGCCGGCGGCGGTCACCGCGACGACGAGGGCGGCCCAGCGGTTGCCGGAGTCGGCGTCCGGGGAGCGGCCGATCGGGGCCTTGGTGAGCATCAGACCGAACAGGAGGAGGACGACGACGGAACCTACGTAGATGAGGACCTGCACCCAGGCGATGAACTCGGCGGTGAGCAGCAGGTACTCGACGGCGAGGCCGCCGAGCGTGACCACCAGCCACAGGGCGGCGTGCACCAGCTGCCGGGTGGTGACGGTGACGAGGGCCGCGCCGAAGGTGGCCACGCCGACGAGCAGGAAGGCGATCTCGACGCCGGTCGGGGAGAGGAAGCCGTGCTGGGCTGCGGCGAGGTTCACGACTCACCCCCCTGCGGCTCCTGCGGTCCGGCCTGCGCGGCGGCCAGCTTCTCGGCGGTCTTGCGGGCGGCGGCGATCTCCTTCGGTTCCTCCGCGCCGGCGTCCAGGGCGGGCGGGGCCGGGACGGTCCACATCCACTCGCGGAGCTTGTCGCGCTCGTGGGTGAGGTCGCGGATGTCGGTCTCGGCGTACTCGAACTCCGGGGACCAGAACAGCGCGTCGAAAGGACAGACCTCGATGCAGATACCGCAGTACATGCACAGGGAGAAGTCGATGGCGAACCGGTCGAGGACGTTGCGGCTGCGCTCGCGACCTCCGGGGGCGGTCGGCGGGACCGTCTCCTTGTGGGAGTCGATGTAGATGCACCAGTCCGGGCACTCGCGGGCGCACAGCATGCAGACCGTGCAGTTCTCCTCGAACAGGCCGATCACGCCACGGGTGCGGGGCGGCAGTTCGGGAAGGGTGTCCGGGTACTGCTCGGTGACCGTCTTCTTCGTCATCGTGCGCAGGGTGACGGCCAGGCCCTTGGCGAGGCCGGAGCCGGGAATCGGGGCCATGTCAGGAGATCACCACCTTGACGATGCCGGTGAGGGCGATCTGGGCGAGGGAGAGGGGGACGAGGAGGGTCCAGGAGAGCTTCTGGAGCTGGTCCTCGCGCAGCCGGGGGTAGGTCACGCGGAGCCAGATGACGACGAAGGCGAGGATCGCGGTCTTCAGCAGGGTCCACAGCCAGCCCAGGCCGTCGGCTCCCCAGGGGCCGTGCCAGCCGCCCAGGAAGAGGACGGTGGTCAGGCCGCACAGGACGATGATTCCGGCGTACTCGGCGAGCAGGAACAGGGCGAACCTGAGGCCGGTGTACTCGGTGTACGCGCCGAAGATGATCTCCGAGTCGGCGACGGGCATGTCGAAGGGCGGGCGCTGCAGTTCGGCGAGGCCTGCCACGAAGAACACGACCGCGCCCACGATCTGCCACGGCAGCCACCACCAGTGGAAGGCGTGCAGGATGCCCGGCAGGGAGACGGTTCCGGCCGCCATGGCGACGGAGGCCGCGGCGAGCAGCATCGGGAGTTCGTAGGCGAGGAGCTGGGCGGCCGTGCGCAGGCCGCCGAGCAGGGAGAACTTGTTCGCGCTGGCCCAGCCGGCCATGAGCGAGCCGAGGACGCCCACGCCCATCACCGCGAGCACGAAGAAGATGCCCGCGTCCAGGACCTGGCCGACGGCCCCTTCGCTCGGCCCGATCGGGATGGCGAGCAGGACGAGCAGGTACGGCAGCAGGGCCACGGCGGGGGCCAGTTGGAAGACGCGGCGGTCGGCGCCCGCCGGGACCACGTCCTCCTTCTGCGCGAACTTGACGCCGTCGGCGATGAGCTGGGCCCAGCCGTGGAAGCCGCCCGCGTACATCGGGCCGAGGCGGCCCTGCATGTGGGCCATCACCTTGTGCTCGGTCTGACCGACGATCAGGGGGAAGGTGAGGAAGACGCCGAACACGATCAGGAGTCGCAGGGCGACGTCCAGCGCGCCGTTCACTGCGGGCCTCCTGCGGGGTCGTCGGGGGTGTTGCGGTCTTCGGTCGCCTCGGCTCCTTCGGGCCGGGTCTCAGGCACCCGTTCCTCTTCCGGCGCCTGTCCGGGCTTCGGCGTTCGCTCCGGCTCCGGAGTCTGCTCGGGCTTCGCCGTCTGCTCGGGCTCCGGCGCCTCTACCCGTCCCGGCGCCTGTCCGGGCTTCGGCGTTCGCTCCGGCTCCGGAGTCTGCTCGGGCTCCGGATTCCGCTCCTCGTCGAAGGCCGGGCGGGCGTGGTGCCACGGGGCGTCCGAGCTGCGCGGGGCCGCACCGGGCCGGGAGGGGCGGTCGGGGCCGTCCGCTTCCGCCGGCTCGGCCTGCTCCGGTTCCGGTGTCCGAGTCCGCTGCGAGGCCGAGCCCTGCGACGCGCTGCGGGCACGGCGCGGCCGTACCGGCGCCGCGGGGCCATGGGCCACCGACGCCTCCGCTGCCGACGCCTCCGCTGCCGGGCCCTCCGGGGCCGGCCCCTCCGTAGCCTCCCGGGAAGCGTCGCCCGCGGTCGCAGCCTGGGCCGGCTCGGCCGCGCCCTCGGCCGCAGCGCGGGTCCGCTCGGCCGCGTCCTCGGCCGCAGTCGCCGCCTGGCTCACCGAGCCCTCGCTCGCGCTCCTCGTCCGACGCGGCCGAGCAGCCGCGCCGGCAGGCGCTCCCGCCCCACCGGCGTCGGCACCAGCGCCGGCACCAGCCACGGTGACCTCTCCCGTCTGGCCGGCCGAGCCCTCCGCCGCCGTACGAGTACGCCGTACCGGGCGTTCGCCCGCCGCCCGCACGGGTCGCTCGCCCGCCGCACGTCCCGCCCCCCGGGCCGGGCGCGCCGGAGCGGGGGGCAGCTGGCCCTTGAGGGGGCCCCACTCATTGGGGTCGGGGACGCCAGGAGGCAGCATCTGGCGGCGCTTGGGACCGCCGTGGTCGGATTCGCCCGGCTCCTTGGCGCCGGGCCAGGCCTTCGCGACGCGGGCGGCGAGGACGAAGTCCTTGCGCAGGGGGTGCCCCTCGAAGGCCTCCGGGAGGAGGAGGTGCTCCAGGCCCGGGTGGCCCTCGAAGACGACCCCGAACATCTCGTGCGTCTCACGCTCGTGCCAGGCAGCACCGGCATAGACGCCGACGGCGGAGGGCAGCGTCGGCGCCTCGTGCGGCACCGTCGTCCGCAGCAGCAGACGGCGGACCGGGGCGAGCGCGACGACGTGGGCGGAGACGCGGAAACCCGTGCCCGGTTCGTCGACCGCGCTCAGCCAGTCGAAGTAGGTGCAGGTCAGGGTCGTACGGGCGGTCTCCAGGGCGGTGAGCCAGGAGGACGGCGGGACGTCCACCGTGAGGACCTCGTACGCCTCCTCGGCGGTGGCCTCCGTACCGAAGAGCTCCTCGGCGGGGGCGGGCAGCCAGCCGGCCGTGCTCATCGCGCGTCCCCCTCGCCGGCCGCAGGGACGGGCGGCTTCACCAGGCCGCTCTGCAGGGCGGCGACGGACGGCCGGGTAGTCCCGTACCGCTCCTCCAGCGACTCGCGGGCGATCTTCTCCTGGAGTTTGAGGATGCCCTGGAGCAGCGCCTCGGGGCGTGGCGGGCAGCCGGGGACGTACACGTCGACCGGGATGATCTGGTCGACGCCCTTGGTGACGGAGTAGGAGTCCCAGTAGGGGCCGCCGCAGTTGGAGCAGGCGCCGAAGGAGATGACGTACTTGGGTTCCGGCATCTGCTCGTACAGGCGCTTCACGGCCGGGGCCATCTTGTCCGTGACCGTGCCGGAGACGACCATCAGGTCGGCCTGGCGGGGGCCCGGGGCGAAGGGGATGACGCCGAGGCGGATGAAGTCGTGGCGGGCCATCGACGCGGCGATGAACTCGATCGCGCAGCAGGCGAGGCCGAAGTTGAACACCCACAGCGAATAGCGGCGGCCCCAGTTCAGGACCACCTTCATCGGCTCGGGCGCGAGCCGGGCGAGGGCGCCCAGCCGCTTCGGCTCGGGAAGCAGCAGAGGCTCGGGAGCGGACGGGTTCACGTCCATGCCAGGACCCCCTTCTTGTAGGCGTACAGCAGGCCCACGGCGAGGAAGCCGAGGAAGATGAACATCTCCACCAGGGTTGTCGCGCCGTAGCCGGGGGCGGCGAAGACCGTCGCCCACGGGAACAGGAAGATCGAGTCGACCGCGAAGATCACGTAGAGGAAGGCGTAGACGTAGTAGCGGACCTGGGTGTGGGCCCAGCCCTCGCCGACGGGGTCGACGCCGCACTCGTAGGTCAGGAGTTTCTCGGGGGTGGGCACCACCGGCCGCAGCAGGCGCCCGGCGCCGAAGGCGACCGCGACGAAGAGCACGCCCACGAGGGCGAGCAGTCCCACGACCGAGTAGGACCGGAAGTAGCCGGCAGCGACGTCCGCCGCGGCGACCGTCGAGTTCCCCAACGTCTCCCGCACCGTCCGCCCTCGCTCTCTGACCTCGTGACTTGGTGACTTGGTGATGCAATGTAATTCGAGGATCTGTACGCACGGGAGTCTAGGCCCTGATAAAGACGCGGTAAGCAGCCCGTCACACCGTGAGACGCGAGGACCGCGTGGAGGGTGGGGTTTTCCCCAGGGCATGGGGGCGGTGGACCGCATGGCGCAAGGGGTGCCGGGCACGGCAGGCTGGCCGCCATGACCGCTCCCGCCTCCGCCGCCGAACGGACCGACGGCCCCGACCGCCTTCCTCCGGCCCGGCTCGCCCTGGACGCGCACACCTGGAAAGAGATCGCGCATCTCCTGCTGAACCTGCCGGCGTCGCTGTTCGGCTTCACGTATGTGTTCACCGTGGTGTTCGTCAGCGGAATCCTCACCCTCACGGTGATCGGACTCCCGCTGCTGGCCGTCTGTCTGCTGGGCGCCCGTCAACTGGGCAAGCTGGAGCGGATCCGGTCCCGGGCGCTGCTCGGGCTGCACGTCGAGGAGCCGACGCCGCTGCCGCTCGCCCGGGGCGGGGGGCCGACACAGCGGCTGTGGCTGGCGCTGAAGGACCCGGTGGGCTGGCGGACGCTGCTGTACGACCTCATCCGGCTGCCGTGGGGGATCCTCACCTTCTGCACCGTGCTGACCTCGCTGTTCGTGTTGTGGCCGGTGCTGCCATTCATCGCGCGGGGACTTTCCAACGCGGACCGGGCGATGGTGCGCGGGCTGCTGTCGCCCTCCGACGAGCTGGAACGCCGTATCGCCGAGCTGGAGTCGGACCGGGGAGTCGTGGTCGACACGGCGGCCGCCGACCTGCGCCGCATCGAACGGGACCTGCACGACGGGGCACAGGCCCGGCTGGTGAACCTCGCGATGGGGCTCGGCCTGGCCAAGGAGAAGCTGCTGGAGGATCCGGACTCGGCGGCGGTGATGGTGGAGGAGGCGCACGGCGAGGTGAAGCTCGCGTTGCAGGAGCTGCGCGATCTGGCCCGGGGCATCCATCCGGCCGTGCTGACCGACCGCGGCCTGGACGCGGCCCTGTCCGCGGTCGCCTCCCGCTGCACGGTGCCGGTGAAGGTGACGGCGGACCTGCCGGACCGGCCGGCGGCGGCCATCGAGGGCATCGCCTACTTCACCGTCTCCGAGTTGCTGCAGAACGTCAGCAAGCACAGTGGGGCGCGCTCCGCCGCGGTGGACGTGTGGCGCGCGGAGGACCGGTTGCTCATCCAGGTCCGGGACGACGGCCGCGGGGGCGCCCGGCTGGAGGGCGGCAGCGGGTTGCGGGGTCTGGCGGAGCGGCTCGGCGCGGTGGACGGCCTGTTCGTGGTCGACTCGCCGGCCGGCGGCCCGACGGTGGTCACCGCGGAGCTGCCCTGGCGTGACCGCCAGGACTGACAGTGAGGATGTGTGGTGGCTTCTCCGGAGGGTCCGAGTCACGGACTGACCGACCAGGCCCGCACGCCCCAGGGGGTGGGGAAAACCCCCGGTCCAGGACGCCGACGGCCTCCATGGCCCGCGCAGGCGCCGCGCACCAGGCTGGAGACACGGCAGCACCGCCGCCAGGTCGAGGAGAACGGGACAACACCGATGGCCACGGAGTACGGACAGGAGTACGGGCGGGGACACGGGCACGCGGCCGGCTCCGGCTTCCCCACCGCCGAGGGGGAACGGCGCCACCTGCTGCCCGCCACGCTGCGGGCGCCCGTCGAGGCGCGCGCCTGGCGCGAGTTCGGGTACGTGCTGCTGGGCCTGCCGATCGCGGTCGCCCTGTTCAGCTGGACGGTCACCATGGTGGCGCTGGGCGCGGGCCTGCTGGTGACCTTCCTCGGGATCCCGGTGCTGGCGGTGGCGCTGGCCGGGTGCCGGGGCTTCGGCGCGCTGGAGCGGACGCGGGCGCGCGCGCTGCTGGGTCTGGAGGTGGCCGCCCCGGAGCCGCTGCGGACGGCCAAGCCGGGGGCGTTCGCGTGGATGGGCGCGGTGCTGAAGAGCGGCACCTCGTGGCGGCACCTGCTGTACGCGCTGCTGCAGTTCCCCTGGGCGGTGTTCTCGTTCGTCGTGGCGGTGAGCTTCTGGACGTACGGCTGGGCGCTGCTGACGTACCCGCTGTGGTTCTGGCTGTTCCCGATGTACGGCGGCCACGGCGGCCTGCAGCTGTACGGCGACGAGCACCACAGCGTCTATCTCGACAACCCGTTCGAGATCACCCTGACCGCGCTGGTCGGACTGCTGTTCACGCTGGCCACGCCGTGGATCGTGCGGGCGCTGACCACGGTGGACGGCCTGCTGGTGCGCGGGCTGCTCGGCCCGTCGCGGCTGTCGGCTCGGGTCGTGGAGCTGGAGTCGGACCGCGGGGTCGTGGTCGACACGGCGGCCGCCGACCTGCGCCGCATCGAACGGGACCTGCACGACGGGGCGCAGGCCCGGCTGGTGGCCCTGGCGATGGATCTGGGCCTGGCCAAGGAGAAGCTGCGGGAGGACCCGAGGGCGGCGGCCCGAATGGTGGAGGACGCGCACGGCGAGGTGAAGACGGCCCTGCAGGAGCTTCGGGATCTGGCGCGCGGGATCCATCCGGCCGTGCTGACCGACCGCGGCCTGGACGCGGCCCTGTCCGCGGTCGCCTCCCGCTGCACGGTGCCGGTGCGGGTGGAGGTCGACCTGCCGGCCCGGCCGGTCCCGGCCATCGAGGGCATCGCCTACTTCACCGTCTCCGAGCTGCTGCAGAACATCAGCAAGCACAGCCGGGCGCGGGTCGCCTCGGTGGATGTGTGGCGTGCGGAGGACCGGCTGATGATCCAGGTCATGGACGACGGGGTGGGCGGCGCGGACGCGTCCCGCGGTTCGGGCCTGGCCGGTCTGGCCGGACGACTGAGCGCGGTGGACGGAGTCCTGGTGGTGGACTCGCCGGCGGGCGGCCCCACCCGGGTGATCGCCGAGCTGCCCTGGCGGGGCTGAGCGGACCCGCCCGGAGGGACGGTCCCCGAAGACCGCGCTTCCCCGGCTCATATCGTCGCCGACACCGCGCTTCCCCGGCTCACCGTCGCCGACACCGAACGCTTCCCCGGCTCCTGCGCATGACGGCCCGATTGCTGGAATGCTGGACCTTCGTACGGACGGGACCGTCGGAAGACGCGGGCTGCACGGGGGGCCGGGATCGTGGAGGACAGGGTGCGGGTGGTCATCGCCGAGGATTCGGTGTTGCTCAGGGAGGGCCTGACCCGGTTGCTGACCGACCGCGGGCACGACGTCGTGGCCGGTGTCGGGGACGCCGAGGCGCTGGTCAAGACCATCGCCGACCTGGATGCGCAGGGCGCGCTGCCCGACGTGGTGGTGGCGGACGTACGGATGCCGCCGACGCACACCGACGAGGGGGTGCGGGCGGCCGTACGGCTGCGCAGGGCGCATCCGGGGCTCGGGGTGCTGGTGCTGTCACAGTATGTGGAGGAGCGTTACGCCACCGAACTGCTGGCCGGTTCCAGCCGGGGCGTGGGCTATCTGCTCAAGGACCGGGTCGCCGAGGTGCGCGAGTTCGTCGACGCGGTGGTGCGGGTGGCCGAGGGCGGCACGGCGCTGGACCCGGAGGTGGTCGCGCAGCTGCTCGGGCGCAGCCGCAAGCAGGACGTGCTGGCGGGGCTCACTCCGCGTGAGCGCGAGGTCCTGGGGCTGATGGCGGAGGGGCGGACGAACTCGGCCGTCGCCCGGCAGCTGGTGGTCAGCGACGGCGCCGTGGAGAAGCACGTCAGCAACATCTTCCTGAAGCTCGGGCTGTCCCAGAGCGACGGCGACCACCGGCGTGTTCTGGCCGTTCTGACCTACCTGAACTCGTAACGGGCCGACACTGTGTCAGCAGCGTGTCAGTCCGTCCGGCTTCTGTGGAGGCCGGGTACCCGGGTGGGAGGCCACTGAGAGAACCGAGGGAATCGCAGGGAGCGTCTTCATCGACGCTTCAGCGGTGCGGGACATCATGACAAGTCAGCGCGACAGGCCGTCTCGAAAAGTCGTCCACCATACGGATGGCCGCGGGAAGCGACCCTAACCGACGTAGGGTTGATCCTGGGATGGCCCGTGGGAAGACCATTGCCCGGACAGCCGCCTCGAAGGAGGTCCAGTTCAGTGACCAGCCAGGTCAGCAGCCCAGCGGAGCAGGCCGACGCAACCGTCGTGGGAGAGCAGCGCAAACCGGGCGGAGCAAAGGACGTGCGGCGCCTGGACCGGGTGATCATCCGGTTCGCGGGGGACTCGGGTGACGGCATGCAGCTCACCGGTGACCGGTTCACCTCGGAGACCGCGTCCTTCGGCAACGACCTCTCCACCCTCCCGAACTTCCCCGCGGAGATCCGCGCCCCCGCCGGCACGCTGCCCGGTGTCTCCTCGTTCCAGCTCCACTTCGCCGACCACGACATCCTCACCCCGGGCGACGCGCCGAACGTGCTGGTCGCGATGAACCCGGCCGCCCTGAAGGCCAACATCGGCGACGTGCCGCGCGGCGCCGAGATCATCGTCAACACGGACGAGTTCACCAAGCGCGCGTTGCAGAAGGTCGGCTATGCCGCCTCCCCGCTGGAGGACGGCTCGCTGGACGGCTACAACCTGCATCCGGTGCCGCTGACCACCCTCACGGTGGAGGCGCTGAAGGAGTTCGACCTCTCCCGCAAGGAGGCCGAGCGCAGCAAGAACATGTTCGCCCTCGGCCTGCTGAGCTGGATGTACCACCGGCCCACCGAGGGCACCGAGAAGTTCCTGAAGGGCAAGTTCGCCAAGAAGCCCGAGATCGCCGCCGCCAACATCGCCGCGTTCCGCGCGGGCTGGAACTTCGGCGAGACGACGGAGGACTTCGCGGTCTCCTACGAGGTCTCCCCCGCCGCCAAGGCCTTCCCCGTCGGCACCTACCGGAACATCTCCGGCAACCTGGCCCTGGCCTACGGCCTGATCACCGCGTCGCAGCAGGCGGATCTGCCGCTGTTCCTCGGCTCGTACCCGATCACCCCGGCCTCGGACATCCTGCACGAGCTGTCCAAGCACAAGAACTTCGGCGTACGCACCTTCCAGGCCGAGGACGAGATCGCCGGCATCGGCGCGGCCCTGGGCGCGGCCTTCGGCGGTTCGCTCGCGGTGACGACGACGTCCGGCCCCGGTGTGGCCCTCAAGAGCGAGACGATCGGTCTGGCGGTCTCCCTGGAGCTGCCGCTGCTGGTGGTCGACATCCAGCGCGGCGGTCCCTCCACCGGGCTGCCGACCAAGACCGAGCAGGCGGACCTGCTGCAGGCGATGTTCGGCCGCAACGGCGAGGCGCCGGTCCCGGTCGTCGCCCCGAAGACGCCGGCCGACTGCTTCGAGGCGGCGCTGGAGGCCACCCGGATCGCGCTGACCTACCGCACCCCGGTGTTCCTGCTCTCCGACGGCTACCTGGCCAACGGTTCCGAGCCGTGGCGGATCCCGGACCTGGACGAGCTGCCGGATCTGCGCGTGCAGTTCGCCTCGGGCCCGAACCACACCCTTCCGGACGGCACCGAGGTCTTCTGGCCGTACAAGCGGGATCCGCAGACCCTCGCCCGCCCGTGGGCGATCCCGGGCACGCCGGGCCTGGAACACCGGATCGGCGGCATCGAGAAGCAGGACGGCTCGGGCAACATCTCCTACGACCCGGCCAACCACGACCTCATGGTCCGCACCCGCCAGGCCAAGATCGACGGCATCGAGGTCCCGGACGTCGAGGTCGACGACCCGCACGAGGCGAGAACGCTGGTCCTGGGCTGGGGTTCGACCTACGGCCCGATCACGGCAGCGGTACGGCGGCTGCGCGCGGCCGGCGAGTCGATCGCACAGGCGCACCTGCGCCACCTCAACCCCTTCCCGCGCAACCTGGGCGCGGTGCTGGGGCGGTACGAGAAGGTGGTGATCCCCGAGATGAACCTCGGGCAGCTCGCCACTCTGATCCGGGCGAAGTACCTGGTCGACGCCCACTCGTACAACCAGGTCAACGGCATGCCGTTCAAGGCGGAACAGCTCGCCGCCGCGCTGAAGGAGGCCATCGATGACTGACGCCACCAAGGGGCTGCTGCAGCTGGTCCCGAAGGCCGAGGCCAAGCAGTCGATGCGGGACTTCAAGTCCGACCAGGAGGTGCGCTGGTGCCCGGGCTGCGGTGACTACGCGATCCTGGCCGCCGTCCAGGGCTTCATGCCGGAGCTGGGGCTGGCGAAGGAGAACATCGTCTTCGTCTCCGGCATCGGCTGCTCCTCCCGTTTCCCGTACTACATGAACACCTACGGGATGCACTCCATCCACGGCCGCGCCCCCGCCATCGCCACCGGCCTCGCGAGCTCGCGCCGGGATCTGAGCGTGTGGGTGGTCACCGGTGACGGCGACGCCCTGTCCATCGGCGGCAACCACCTGATCCACGCCCTGCGCCGCAACGTCAACCTCAAGATCCTGCTGTTCAACAACCGGATCTACGGGCTGACCAAGGGGCAGTACAGCCCGACCTCCGAGGTCGGCAAGATCACCAAGTCGACGCCCATGGGCTCGCTGGACGCGCCGTTCAACCCGGTGTCACTGGCCATCGGCGCGGAGGCGTCCTTCGTCGCGCGCACGATCGACTCCGACCGCAAGCACCTGACCGAGGTGCTGCGCGCCGCCGCGGACCACCCCGGCACGGCCCTGATCGAGATCTACCAGAACTGCAACATCTTCAACGACGGCGCCTTCGACGCCCTGAAGGACAAGCAGCAGGCCGAGGAGGCCCTGATCCGCCTCGCGCACGGGCAGCCGATCCGGTTCGGGCCCGACGGCACGCGCGGTGTCGTACGGGACCGGCAGACCGGCGATTTGAAGGTGGTGACGGTGACGGCGGAGAACGAGGCGGACGTCCTGGTGCACGACGCGCACTCCGCGTCCCCCACCACCGCCTTCGCCCTCTCCCGCCTCGCCGACCCGGACACGCTGCACCACTCCCCGATCGGCGTGTTCCGCTCCGTCGAGCGGCCGGTCTACGACACGGCGATGGCCGACCAGCTCGACACGGCCATCGAACAGCACGGCAAGGGCGACCTGGCCGCGCTGCTGGCCGGCGGGGACACCTGGACGGTCATCGGCTGAGGACCGACCCGTTTCGCTATGAGGCCCGGGACTGGACTTCCCGGGCCTCGTCGTATGCCTGGCGGGCCTTCTCCACCCGGCCCATGCGGTCGTGCGTCCACCGGGCCAGGGACCGCACCTGCTCCGCCGCCTCGCGGCCGAGGTCGGTCAGCGAGTAGTCGACGCGGGGCGGGATGACCGGCTGGGCGTCCCGGTGGACCAGGCCGTCGCGCTCCAGGGTCTGCAGGGTCTGGGTGAGCATCTTCTCGCTGACGCCCCGCCCGCCCCACCGGCTGATGGCCCGGCGCAGCTCGCTGAAGCGGTACGGCCGCTCGAGCAGCTCGATCAGGACGAGGACGCCCCAGCGGCTGGTGACGTGCTCCAGGACGAGCCGGTAGGGGCACAGCGCCTCGGCTTCCAGGACCTTTCCACTTACTGCCATGCCAGTACCTTACTTCAAAGTGGGTACTTTCACTTGGTTAGTGCCCCTCCTAAGGTGAGTGCCCTAGGCACCCCCCAAGGAGTTGTGAAGCATGAGCATCGTCGTCACCGGAGCCACCGGACACCTCGGCCGTCACGTGGTGGAACAGTTGCTGGAGAAGGTTCCGGCGGAGCAGATCACCGCCGTCGTGCGCGACGAGGCGAAGGCCGCCGACTTCGCGGCCCGCGGGGTCGCGCTCGCCGTCGCCGACTACGACAGGCCGGAGACCTTCGACGGCCTGTTCGCGGCCGGCGACAAGGTCCTGCTGATCTCCGGCAACGAGTTCGACAAGGGCCGGGTGCGGCAGCACGAGGTCGTCATCGACGCCGCGAAGGCGGCAGGCGTGGCACTGCTGGCGTACACGAGCGCGCCCCGCAGTCTCAAGGCCGCGCTCGCCGACGACCACCGGGCCACCGAGGAGGTGCTGCTCGCCTCCGGTCTGCCGTACAGCCTGCTGCGCAACGGCTGGTATCACGAGAACTACACGGAGAACCTGGGCCCGGTGCTGGAGCACAACGCGGTCGTCGCGGCGGCCGGCGAGGGCCGGGTCTCCTCGGCCTCGCGCGCCGACTACGCCGCCGCCGCGGTCGCCGTGCTGACCGGCGAGGGGCACGAGAACACGACGTACGAGCTGGGCGGCGACGAGGCGTGGAGCTTCGCCGAGTACGCGGCCGAGCTGAGCCGGCAGACCGGCAAGGAGGTCGTCTACAACGCCGTCTCCGGCGAGGTGCTGAAGGGCATCCTGACCGGCGCCGGGCTCCCGGAGCCCCTCGTCGAGCTCTTCGTCGGCGTCGACGCGTCGATCGAGAAGGGCGAGCTGGTGGTCACCACCGGCGACCTGTCCCGCCTGGCCGGCCGTCCGACCACCCCGCTCGCGGATGCGGTCACGACCGCGATCAAGGGCTGAACCGCCCCCTCGCGAGCGCTTGAGCACACCCACCCACCATCTGTCATGACCGTATGGCGATACGGGCATGACAGGCAGGGGTGCTCGGCGCTACCTTCGTTCCCGCGTGCGTAGGTGAGGCGAGAAGGAGGGGCCCATGGCCGGGACGTCCAAGGGTGAGCATCGGACAGGCCTGCTGAACGGCTTCGCCGCGTACGGCATGTGGGGACTGGTCCCCCTGTTCTGGCCGCTGCTGAAGCCCGCCGGGGCCATGGAGATCCTGGCCCACCGCATGGTGTGGTCCCTCGCCTTCGTCGCCGTCGCCCTGGTCGCCGTACGGCGCTGGGCCTGGGCCGGCCGGCTGCTGCGGCAGCCACGGCGGCTGGCCCTGGTGGCGGTGGCCGCGGCCGTCATCACCGTGAACTGGGGCGTCTACATCTGGGCCGTGAACTCCGGCCATGTGGTCGAGGCCTCCCTCGGGTACTTCATCAACCCGCTGGTGACCATCGCGATGGGCGTGCTGCTCCTGAAGGAACGGCTGCGGCCCGCGCAGTGGGCGGCGGTCGGGGTGGGTTTGGCAGCCGTCGTCGTCCTGACCGTGGGCTACGGCCGCCCGCCGTGGATCTCGCTCTGTCTCGCCTTCTCGTTCGCCACCTACGGGCTGGTGAAGAAGAAGGTCGCCCTCGGCGGCATCGAGTCGCTGGCCACCGAGACCGCCATCCAGTTCGTGCCCGCGCTCGGCTATCTGCTCTATCTCACCGCGCACGGCGGCTCCAGCTTCACGACCGAGGGTGCGGGACACGGGGCCCTGCTCGCCTCGACCGGCGTCGTCACCGCGCTGCCGCTGGTCTGCTTCGGCGCTGCGGCGATCCGGGTGCCCCTGTCCACGCTGGGGCTGCTGCAGTACCTGGCCCCCGTCTTCCAGTTCCTGCTGGGCATCTTCTACTTCCACGAGGCGATGCCGCCCGAGCGCTGGGCCGGTTTCGCGCTGGTGTGGCTGGCGCTGGGTCTGCTCACCGCCGACGCGCTGCGCTCCGCGCGCAGGCCCAGGGCGGTCGTCGTGCCGCCCCGGGTCGGGACGATGCCCGACTCCGCTCCGGTGGACGCCTGACGGGAGCCGAGTGTCGGTGGGGGGCCGTTACAACTGGTACCCATGTCTACGCGGACACCCGCACCGCTGCACCGGAAGCTCGTCACCGACGCGGCCGGCCCACATGCGCAGGCCGACTTCCGGACGCCGCGCTGCACTACGAGGCCGGGGACTACGAGGCCGGGGACTACGAGGCCGGGGACTACGAGGCCGGGGACAACAGCGCGCCGGTCGAACGGCTGCTGTCGCTCGGCGCGCTGCCCGAAGCGGCGACGGTCGAGTACCACGGCCGCCCCGCCTTCCGTGACCTGATCGCCGTACGGCACCCGGGGACCCCTGCGACCCGGACTCGGGCACCGGGCGGGGGCGGGCGGCAGCTCTTCCAGCGCGTCCCGGAGACGAAGACCGTCAGCAACCGGCTCCACCTCGACCTGCACTCCGGCGACGGCCGACGCGTGGACGAGGTGCCGCGCCGCGCCTGGAGGCGCTGGGGGCGCGGTCCTGCAGGAGGTGAGGGAGCCCGCCGGCGAGGGGGTGGTGATGGCGGATCCGGAGGGCGACGAGTTCTGCGTCCAGTAGCCGGCAGGTGCCGCGGGCGGGCGGGTTACGCCTGCGCCGCCCGGGCCGCGCGGTCGGTCAGGCGGACCATGCGGGCGCGGGCGGACTCCAGCGGCCGCGGATCCTCGGACGCGGGGCCCGGCTCCGCGGTGAGGTCCGTCCACAGCCCGATCAGGTCGCGGCCCAGCCGCAGGCCCTCCTCCGGGTCGCGCACCGCCCGCCAGGCGGTGGCCGCGCTCTGCACGTTGCCGTAGGCCGCCTCCGCGTCCCGGGCCTGCCGGCGCAGCCGGGCGAGGTCCAGGGAGAGGTGGAAGGCACGGACCGGGTCGCCCGCCAAGTAGGCGATGTAGGCGGTCAGTTCGCGAAGATGCAACACCTCGGGGTGGCGCGGGCCGAGCACACCGGAGGCCTCGACGACCGTGCGGTCGGCGAGTTCGGCGGCGGCCTCGATACGACCGTCCCGGACGGCCTCGTTGATCCGCGCCATCGGCCCGGTGAGCAGTTCGGCGCCCTCCGCCGTCTCGGTCACGGGCTCGTCCCCGAGCACCTCCTCGGCGACGGCGTCGAAACCGCGCGCGGGGGTGGGGGTGGAGGACGTGGCCGGGGCGGGCTCGGGGTCGAGCAGGGGGGCCGGCACGGGCTTCGGCTCCGGGGCGGGCACGGGGGCGGGCTCCGGGGCGGATTCGGGTACGGCGGCGGAGGCGGGGGGCGCGTCCGCTTCCGGTACGGCAGCCCGAGCAGGGGGCGCGTCCGCTTCCGGTACGGCAGCCCGAGCAGGGGGCGCGTCCGCTTCCGGTACGGCGACGGAGGCAGGGGGCGCGTCCATGACGGGCGGCGGTCCGAACTGTCCCGTGGGCATCTGCACCACACCCGGACCGCCCGGCGCACCTCGCGGAGCGACCCGTACCGGATCTCCCGCCATCCGGCTGGAGCCGTCCGCCGAGACCTCGAGCGGGACCACGCAGCCGGCGCACTCGTCGTGGATGGTGGCGCGTATGGGGGCACCCAGGCTGATGGCCAGGCGCTGCAGGTGGTTCAGCACGGCCTGCTGTATGTCCTCGCCCGGTGCCGCGGCGACCGCCGTCCCGCCCACCGACGCGCTGCCCTCGCCGGACACCCGGACGTACACCACCGCAGGGTGTGCCGCGGGCTGCTGCGCCCGCTTCTTCTCGAAGCTGAGTCGAGACATCGGTTCCCTCACTCCCCCGGCGCCGCGATCCGGTCGTACGCGTCCTGTCATCCAGTCTGTGGGCTCAGCTCGGCTCGCGCGTCACCGCGACGTCACAGCCTCGCACCAGCCGCACCCCTTGAAGAAGATGCTTGCGTATGCATAAAATGCATGCGCTTATATTCGCGGTACGACATCGCTCACCCTGGGGGACCCATGAGCCGCCGCTTCCTGTTCGTCCTGGGCAGCGCCCGCCTCGAAGGCAACACCGAACTGCTGGCCCGCGAGGCCGCCGAGCAGCTGCCCGCGGATGTCGAGCAGCAGTGGATCCGTCTCGCCGAGCACCCGCTGCCCGACTTCGTGGACCTGCGGCACGACAGCGACCATGTGCGGCCGCCCTCGGACACCGAGACCGGCCTGCTGCTGGACGCCACGCTCGCGGCCACGGACATCGTGATCGCCTCACCGCTGTACTGGTACTCGGTGTCCAGCCTCACCAAGCGCTACCTGGACTACTGGTCGGCCTGGCTGCGCACCCCGGGCCTCGACTTCCGGGCCACCCTGGCCGGAAACACCCTGTGGGGCGTCGCGGCGCTCGCCGACCGGGACCCGTCGGTCGCCGACCCCTACGTCGGCACGCTCAACAACTCCGCCGCCTACCTGGGGATGCGCTTCGGCGGGGTGCTGCTGGGCAACGGCAGCGCGCGCGGGGACGTACGCAAGGACACCGACGCGCTGGCGCGCGCCAAGACCTTCTTCGCGCAGCGGGCGCCGCTCGCCCGCTTCCCGCACCAGGACGCCTGAGGCCTGCTACGCGCTGATGTCCTTCGTCGTGAACCGCGCCCAGGCCGCCGAGCCGAACACGGCCGCGTACAGCGCCTGGAGGCTGAGGTTCTTCACCAGGTCGTCCCAGTAGACGGGCTCGCGCATCAGGTCGGCGAAGGACAGCCAGTAGTGGGGGAAGAAGTACGGCTGCAGAGCGTGCAGCTGGGGTATCTGGTCGAGGATCTGAACGGTGATGAGCAGGCCGACGGTGGTCGCCATCGCCGCGATGCCGCTGTTGGTCAGGGTCGACACGAACAGGCCGAGGGCCGCGATGCCGACCAGCGAGGCGGCGACGACCTGGGCGATCAGCAGCGCCCGGCCGAGGCCCTCGGCGAAGGTGATCCGGGTGCCGGAGATGGTCGTGAGGCCGCCGAGCGGGAACAGCAGCGCACCGACGATCAGCGCGGAGACGGCCACGACCAGGGTGGCCAGCACGCAGAAGGCCATGACCGTCGTGTACTTGGTGAGCAGCAGACGCGTCCGGCCGGCCGGGGCGACCAGCAGATAGCGCAGGGTGCCGCCGCCCGCCTCGCCCGCGATGGCGTCGCCCGCGACGACGCCCACCGCCATCGGCAGGAAGAACGGCAGGGTCGCGGCCAGTGCCGTGAACACCAGGAACAGGCCGTTGTTGGTGATCTGCGCGATGAACGCCGGCCCCTCACCCCCGCCCCGGCCCGACGCCGGGCCGCCCCGCGTCTCGATCTTCACGGCGATGCCGACCAGCACCGGCACCGCCGCCAGCACCCCGAGCAGCGCGAGCGTGCGCCAGCGCCGGACGGTGGTGACCAGCTCGCTGCGCAGCAGCCCGAAGGTCCACAAAGCACTGACCCGGCGCACGGCGGGTGCCTGGGGTGCCTCAGCCCGCGACATCGAAGCCTTCCCCCGTCAGTGCCACGAACGCGTCCTCCAGCGAGGCCCGTTCGAGTGTGTAGCCCCGCACGCGGACGCCCGCCGTGACCAGGGCGGCGTTCACCTCGGCGAGGTCCCGCTCGGGCGGTTCGCCGGTCACCCGGTCGCCGTCCACGGCGACGTCCCCGATGCCCTGCTCCTTCAGCACCCGGGCCGCCTCGCCCGGGTCGGGGGTGGTCACCACCAGCCGGCCGCGCGCCCCGGCCGCCAGGTCGGCCACCGCGCCCTGCGTGATCAGGCGGCCCTGGGCCATCACCGCCGCGTGCGTGCACACCTGCTCGATCTCGTCGAGAAGGTGGGAGGAGAGGAACACGGTCGTGCCGTCGGAGGCCAACTCCCGGATCAGGGCACGGATCTCGCGCATGCCCTGCGGGTCGAGGCCGTTGGTCGGCTCGTCCAGGACGAGCAGCCTGCGCGGCTGGAGCAGGGCGGCGGCCAGCCCCAGGCGCTGCTTCATGCCGAGCGAGTACGCCCTCGCCTTCTTGGCCGCGGCGGCCGTCAGGCCCACCCGGTCCAGGGCGGCGGCGACGCGTGCGCGCCGGGTGCGGGGGTCGGCGGTCGGGTCGGCGGCGTCGTAGCGCAGCAGGTTGTCACGGCCGGAGAGGAAGCCGTACAGGGCGGGGCCCTCGATCAGCGCGCCGACGTGCGGAAGGACGGCACGGCCGGCCCTGGGCATGGGGCGGCCCAGGACGCGGGCCGTGCCCGAGGTCGGCTCGATCAGGCCCATCAGCATGCGGATGGTGGTCGTCTTGCCGGAGCCGTTGGGGCCGAGGAAGCCGAAGACGCTGCCCGCCGGGACGGCCAGGTCGAGACCGTCGACGGCGAGCTGTCCGCCGCGGTAGCGCTTGGTGAGGCCGCGCGTGGCGATGACATGCGCCGGCGCGTCCCCCGACTCCCGCTCCGTGGCGGACGGTTCGTCCATCGGCTCCCCTCGATTCGTCGTGCCCGGGAAGGGTTACTTCCCTTCGTTCGCCGCCTTCACCAGCGTGTCCTTGGTGACCGCTCCGGCGTACACCTTGCCGTCGTCGGTGATCAGGGCGTTGACCAGGCGGGTGGAGAAGACCGTGCCCTTGCCGAACTTCCCGGAGACCTGGTCGCCGAGCGAGCCGAGGAAGCCGCCGAGGTCACCGCCCCGGGAGCCGGACGGCAGGCCGCCCTTGGTGCCGGTGTCGAAGGTGGCGACGGACGTCCAGCCCTTGCCGAGCACCGTGGCCCCTCCCAGGCCCTTGGCGAAGTCCTCGCCGGGCTTCGGGGCGTGCTCCGGCGCTTCGGTCCCCTTCTTGCCGTCGGGCTTCTCCTCGGTGATCTTCGCGCCCTTGGGCGGAGTGAAGTCGAAGGTGGAGGCGGCCGGCTTGGCGAAGGACACCTGGGTGAAGCCCGCGTCGAGCACGGCGGCACCGCCGCTCTTCGGGGTCAGCGTGAACTTCAGCGGCTGACCCGTCTTCGCGTCCACGGCGATGGTGATCGCGCCGACCGTGGTACCGGACTGCTTGGGCTTGATCAGCAGCTTGTAGGCGTCGCGTCCGGCGACCTGCGCGGTGCCGTCGACGGTCACGGACGTGGTGTCGTCGACCGACTTCAGGGCCTCGTCGGCGAAGTCCTTCGGCGTGGCCGGCGGCTCGGCCCGGTGCTCCCTGCCGGAGTCGGCGGCGGTGCCGTGGAAGACCTCGTTGCTCTTGCTCTCGTAGCCCCAGACGTCCTTGCCGTCGTGGATGAGGCTGTACTCGGCGCCGCTCTCCAGCAGCGACAGCTTCTGCCGGTCCGGGCCGTCGGCCGCCACGCGCAGGGTGTGCGTGCCGGACACCAGCTCGGTGAGCTTGGACGTCGGGTCGGCGGAGGAGCCGCCGCCGCGGGCCGCCCCGGACGCCAGGCTGCTCTCCAGGCCGCCGAGGTCCGGCAGGCCGAGGTCGGTGCTGACCTTCACCGTGCCGGACAGCTGCTGCACGTCCGACTTGGCGATCTTCTCGATGAGCTGCTGCGCGGTGATCTTCGGCAGGTCGGGGTCACCGGAGTTGGCGAGCGCCGGGACCAGCCCGATCGTGGCCGCCGCCACCCCCACCACCGCGACCGGGACCACGTACCGGGCGGCCTTGCGGCGTCCGGAGTGCAGGTCCTCGTCCTGAACGGCGCCCGTTGCGTCGTCGGATTCGTACGGTGCCATCTGTGCCTTACCTCCGTCGTCGGCGGCGGCTGTCCCCACACTGGTCCACCTGAGCCGCCATTCTCACCCGAATCGGTGAGGAGTGGTGATTTCCGTGGTTTCCATCTGACCAAATCGGCCGTGAGGAAGCGTCAGACCTCGGAGCCAACTCCGTGTACGCCTGCGGTATGACACACAGGGGCGGCACCTCCCCCGACCCGTAGGGGTCGGGCGGGAGACACCGCCCTCGCGCCGAGTACGGGGCCTCAGCCGGCCCGGTGCACCACCGCGTCGCACAGCTCGATCAGCGCCGCCTTGGAGTCGCACTCCGGCAGCGGGGCCAGCGCGGAGCGCGCCTCCTCCGCGTACCGGACGGTGTCCCGGCGGGCCTGCTCCAGCGCGGGGTGCGCACGGAGCCCGGCGAGCGCCTCGGCGTGCCGGGCGTCGTCGGTGAGGTCGGAGTCCAGCAGCGCGCACAGCGCGACGTCCTCGGGCAGCCCCAGCCGGGCGGCCCGCTCGCGCAGCCGCAGGACGGGCAGCGTCGGGATGCCCTCGCGCAGGTCGGTCCCCGGGGTCTTGCCGGACTCGCGCGAGTCGGAGGCGATGTCCAGGACGTCGTCCGCGAGCTGGAAGGCGACCCCGAGCCGTTCGCCGTACTGGGTGAGCACGTCGACGACCGTCTCGTCGGCCCCGGACATCATCGCGCCGAACCGGCACGACACGGCCACCAGGGAGCCCGTCTTGCCTCCGAGCACGTCCAGGTAGTGCTCGACCGGGTCCCGCCCGTCCGAGGGGCCCGCCGTCTCCAGGATCTGCCCGGTGACCAGCCGCTCGAACGCGAGGGCCTGCACCCGGACCGCCTCGGGGCCGAGGTCGGCGAGGATCTGGGAGGCGCGGGCGAAGAGGAAGTCGCCGGTGAGGACCGCGACGGAGTTGCCCCAGCGGGTGTTGGCGCTGTCCACGCCGCGCCGCACGGACGCCTCGTCCATGACGTCGTCGTGGTACAGCGTGGCGAGGTGGGTCAGCTCCACGACGACGGCCGACGGCACGACGCCTGGCGCGTACGGGTCGCCGAACTGTGCCGCGAGCATCACGAGCAGCGGCCGGAACCGCTTCCCACCGGCTCGTACGAGGTGTTGCGCGGCCTCCGTGATGAACGGGACCTCGCTCTTGGTGGCTTCGAGCAAGCCTTCCTCGACAGCCGCCAATCCGGCCTGGACATCGGCTTCCAGAGCCTGGTCCCGCACGCTCAGCCCGAACGGCCCGACGACGGTCACGAGGGGTCTCCTGTCTGCTGGTGTCTGGTGGCGATTACACGGTTTGTCGATAGGTCGCTGCCCTCACTCAAGTCAGCGTATCCGGTCCTGTTTCGATCACCGATAGCGCCCACCGGTCCAGCCCGGCGGTATCGGATCACGGCCGGTATGTTTTTGATGATCCGATAAGGATGGACATCTATTGACTTAACAGGAACTAGTCCGGTTTGTCGCGAACTGGACGGTGGGCGGATTACTCCTTTTGCGCCACGACCGACAAAACTCCCGAATCCCCCATGTCCGGTTTGGTACACTTTGCTATTTCGTGAATTGGGTCACGCATACCCATGTACCCGGCTGATCGCCCCACCACCGGTTCCCCCTTGCCACGTCAGCCAGTTGAGGGTTGGCAACCGCAAAGGATCAAGCACCCCATATGGCACAGATCAAGGTCAACGGGGTCTTTGTGTGAATCCCATACTTGTTCCGGACATGTGCTCTCGCATAGCTTCCCGCCCTGTCAGGCGAACGCCGAATCCTGCCGCGTCTGACACCACCCATCGACGAACTCATTCGTACGGCAGGAGCGGGGGACCCAGGTAAGCCGCTGTCCCGGCACGACACACGTCGTGCCGGTACGGCTAGGGGTGAAGCCGTGCCTCCCACCAGAGGCACGGCCGGGCACCTCCCCGCCCGAACCCGACAGCTCACCTCGCAGGCGACGGAGAGGAATTTCGCCATGCCTGCTGCCGCTCAGCCCCGCCGCGTCCGCACCAACCGCCTCATCCGCACGCTCGCCGTCGCCGGCACCGGCGCCGCCGTACTCGCGCTTCCGCTCATCGGCGCGACCGGCGCCTCCGCCGCCACCCCCACGGCCACCACGCCCTCCACCACCCTTGCCGGCTACCCGAACAACCTCGACGGCTGGATCCGCGAGTCGCTCGCGATCATGGCCCAGAAGGGAATCCCGGGGACGTACAACGGCATCTACCGCAACGTCATCCGTGAGTCGTCGGGCAACCCGCTGGCCATCAACCTCTGGGACTCCAACGCGGCCAAGGGCATCCCGTCCAAGGGCCTGCTCCAGGTCATCGACCCGACGTTCAAGGCCTACCACGTGGCCGGAACGTCCTACAACATCTACGACCCGGTCGCGAACATCACGGCCGCCTGCAACTACGCGGCCGCGCGCTACGGGTCGATCGACAACGTCTTCGGCGCCTACTGATCGCTACCGGTGGCAGGCCACTACTGATATCCCGGTCAGTCTGTCGGGAACAGTCTTTCGAGGACGACGGCGATGCCGTCGTCCTCGTTCGACTGTGTGACCTCGTCGGCGACCGCCTTGAGTTCGGGGTGGGCGTTGGCCATGGCGACACCGCGTCCGGCCCAGTCGAACATGGGGATGTCGTTGGGCATGTCACCGAAGGCGAGGGCCCGTTCGGCGGCGATCCCCAGATGGTCGGCGGCCAGCGCCAGCCCCGTCGCCTTGGTGACACCGCAGGGCTGGAGTTCCACCGTCCCCGGCCCCGACATCGTGACCGTCGCCAGCGAGCCCACCGCCGAGCGCGCGATCGCCGCCAACTCGTCGTCGGACAGCGTGTGGTGGCGCAGCAACACCTTGCTGATCGGCTCGCACCACAGATCGTCCCGCCGGCCGACCCGCACCGCGGGCAGAGTGGGGTGCGGCATCAGATACCCCGGTTCGATCAGCGTCAGCCCGTCCACGCCGTCCTGGTCGACGGCCGCATAGACCTGGCCCACCTCGGCCTCGATCTTGCCGAGCGCGGTCTCGGCCAGTTCCCGGTCCAGCCGGACCGACCACAGCAGGCGGTCGGCGCCGGCGTCGTAGACCTGCGCGCCCTGCCCGCACACCGCTAGCCCCGTGCAGCCGAGCGCGTCCAGGAGCGGCCGTACCCGGGGCGCCGGGCGGCCCGTCACCACCAGGTGCCGGGCGCCGGCCCGCGCCACCCGCTCGAGCGCGGCGAGCGACCGGTCGGAGACGGTGTCGTCGCCGCGCAGCAGCGTCCCGTCCAGGTCGGTGGCGATCAGTGCGTGTGCGGGGGGTGCGGCCATGATCAGAGAATACGGACAGCGCGCCCCGCCGACTCACCGCGATGTTCCCGGACTTGTGTGCTGCTCAGCCCCAAGTGGTGCCCGCGGGCTCCCTGATGGTGGCATTGATGCGGTTGAACATGTTGGTGAGCGAGATGGTGAGGATCAGCGCGGAGAGCTGCTTCTCGTCGAAGTGGCCGGCCACCTCGTCCCACAGCGCGTCCGGCACCGGCTCCTCGGAGAGGTCGGCCAGCCGCGTGACCCGCTCGGTCAGCTGCAGCGCCGCACGCTCGGCCCGAGTGAAGCAGGGCGCCTCACGCCAGGCCACGACGCCGGCGATCCGCTCCTCGCTCGCACCGGCCTTGCGCAGGTTCACCGTGTGGCCGTACACACAGGCGCTGCGCCCGTTGATCTGGCTGGCCCGCAGCCCGACGATCTCGGCCAGCTCCTGCGGCAGTCCGCCCCCGCCGATCCCCTGGAAGATCGTGCCGATGCCCTTCAGGGCGGCCGGAAGGACGTACGCCGGGTTGGTCATCCGCGCCTGCCTGGTGCTGCCTCCAGTGGCCGTGGTGCGCGTCGGGTTGCTCGCACTGCACTGACGGAGCGGGGGCGGATGGTGTGACAGACCGGCACGGAGAATCTTCGGCCCATCTTCCGAAGGCGGCGACGGGCGTCATCGAGCGCTCCCCCAAGGAGCTGAAGCCGGAGATCTACACTCTCTCCTTCCGTATCCGGCGGGTGGACGACGACGACCTCCGCCCGTACGTGGCCGTCGGCTACAACACCGAGAACCAGTACGAGCGCGAGAAGGTTCACAGGGACCGCGGCGAGGCCCGCTGGTACTGCGCCGGCCGGCTGCTGGACGGCTTCGAGATGCTCGGAAGGTCCCGAGGACCCGGTCGGGGCGCGCCCGTAGAAGGAGGTCGAGGGGCTCGGGCGGCGGTTCGAGGAGAGGGATCCCGACGGGAGCGGGACGTCCGACGTGAGGTGCTCGGGACGCACTTCGCCGACGCCTGGGTCGAGCCGGCCCGCCGGCTGCACGCGGACGGCCGGATCGAGAAGGTCTTCGGCCGCCCGCTGCCCGTCGTGATCTTCGACATGTACTGCCCGGGCTGGGAGGTGGAGGCCACCACGGCCGCCAACCCGCCCGAGCTGATCGAGGGGTTCCTGAAGGGGCAACGGGCGGCCGAGGAGGCGTAGGGGGCCTCGGGCCTCTCAGCCGTGGGCGGCCGCCAGGTGCTTGGCCAGCCGTGGCGAGGCGAATTCCGTGCCGCAGACGAAGCGCATCACCGGACCGTACGAGGACGCCGCCGGGAGGCCGGTGAAGTACAGGCCGGGCACGGACGAGACGTATCCGGCGCCGAGCCTGGGCGTGCCCCGGCTCACCGCGAGCCGCGTGCGCAGTTCGTGGCAGAGGAAGTCCATCGCCGCGATGTCCACCCGGTAGCCGGTGGCCGCGATGACGTGGTCGGCGGAGAGCCGCTCGGTGCCTCCACCGTGGGTGCGGACGGTGAGAACGGGGCTGCCGTCCGGTGCCTCGGCGGCCACCACCCGCTCGACCTCCTGGACCTGCACCTTGCCCTCGAACCGGTCGCGCAGCCACCAGGCGCCGAGCGGGCCGAGGACCCGGCGGACCAGGTAGTGGCGGGTCCGGTCCGGCAGGAAGCGGTAGGGGTGGGGGTAGTAGCTGAGCGCCCACAGGGACCAGGCGCGGCCGAACGGGGACTCGGGGCGCAGCCTGGGCTGGTGCCAGGGCGGTGCGCCGAAGGCGACCCGGCCGCGGCCGCGCGAGACCACGCGCACCTGGGCGCCGGCCTCGGCCGCGAGGGCGGCCGTCTCCAGGGCGGACTGGCCTGCGCCGACGACGATCAGCTCCTTGCCGGCGAAGCGGGTGAGGTCGTGGTGCTGGGAGCTGTGGGAGACCGGGCCCGTGGGCGTCGGTCCGTCGGCCGCCGCTCCCGCCAGCTCCGCCGGGAGGTGGGCGAGCCCGGACAGACCGGTGGCGACCACGACGGCGCGGGCGTTGAACAACTCCCCCGAGTCCAGTTTGAGTTCGAACCCGCCGCTCTTGTCACGGTCGACGGAGACGACCCGGACCCGCTCCAGGTCGGGCAGCAGCTTCTGCTGGAACCACTCGCCGTAGGCGATGAAGGTCTCCACCGGGATGATGTCCTCGTCGGTCACCAGCCGGCGGATGCCGGCCGCGTCGCAGTAGTCGGCGAGGGTGTGGCCGGGCTGTGGGCAGTCGAGGCTGGATGCGGCGGGAGTCGACTTCAGGAGCATGCCCTCGGGCATGTGGTCGCGCCAGCTGACCATGGGGTCGCCGAAGACGCGGACGGGGATCCCGCGCGCCCGCAGATGGGCGGCGGTGGACAGGCCGAACGGCCCGGCCCCGATGACTGCGACCGGTCGAATCACGAAGTCCCTCCCCAGAGACACGGTGCGCCACCTTCGTGGCCTTGCCTACTTCGTGGCGGTGTTGGTGCTGCTGCCTCGGCGGCTGGTCCGCCACAGCTGATAGAGGTGCTTCGCGCCAGGGCGCACGAAGCGGGCGAGCATCGTGAGGAACGGCAGCGGGTCGTCACCCGCGAGCCAGGCCAGCTCCGTCCCGCTCGCCTTCACCGGCGCGTGCGGCGTCGTATAGCCGCTGCGGCGGTAGGCGAGGAGGGCGGGCAGGTCGATGTTCTCCACGATGTAGCGGTGGCCGGCCCGCTGTTCCCCCTCCGGAACAGGTCGGCCGGTCAGATGCAGGTGCATCGCGCGTACGACGTCCACGCCCGACTCGTTCTCGAAGAGCCGGAACTGGGCGCCCATGCGCGGGTTGAAGTCGAGGAGTTTGTACCGACCGTCACGCCGGTCGAAGCGCAGGTCGAGGTCGATGATTCCGCTGAAGCCGATCTGTTTGATGAAACGCGCGGCGAGGTCCGCGAGTTCCGGGTTGTCGACGACGTACGCGTTCGCCGTCATGCCCGCGTGCGGCGGCCAGGAGCGGACCTTGACGCCGGTGAAGAGGGCGAGCGGGGCGGAGTCGGCGTCGAAGCAGGCGTGCACGATCCAGTCCTCCGCCTCCTCCCTCGGCAGGTACTCCTGGAGGATCACCCCGGGTTGCTCGCCCCAGTCGCGGGCGAGGGTGAGCAGGCCCTCGCGCGTGGCGATCCTCGTCGTGCCGTTGACGGCGGGCCGTCTGCGCCGTACGAACGCCTCGCGGTTCTTGGCCACCACCGGGAAGCGGGCCTTGTCGGCGAAGGCGACGATCTCCTCGTAGGTCGCCGGGAACGCGGCCGACGGGCTCGCGATGCCGTGTTCCACGCACAGCTCGTGCAGGCCCTGCTTGCTGGCCAGCCGGCGCGGCAGTGCGGGGGCGACGCGCGGGAAGAGAAAGGAAACGGCCAGGTCGTCCTGGTGTTCGGCGATCAGGACGGCGGCCTCCTCGTCGGTCGGGATCAGAACGGTCGGGCGGCCGATCCGACGGCCGATGCGCAGCAGGCCCTCGACCAGGTGACCCGGATCCTCGGACCCGGTCGTCGGCCAGACGAACGACCTTGTGAGATAGCGGGAGGAGGCCGCCGGTGTGTAGGGATCCTCGGTGATGGCATACATGGGCACACCCAGGCGGCCCAGGCTGCGGATCGCGCCGACACCCCCATGGTGCAGCGGATAGTCGCCGAACTTGACGATCAACCCCGGCACGTCACGGTCGGCCTCCCAAGGCACACTGACGGCGTTTCCGGCCACGGGTCCCCCCACGTGTCCCCCCTACGGACCGGACCCACCCCGTCCGTGTCCCCCAAAGGACGCTAAGCCGGAATTGCCGCCTCCCACAAGGCCTATTCGGACATTGCGAACTCTTTAGACATCAATCGAGCAACCATTCGAGGCATGACCCAGCAGCCGTGAGCCACTGCCCAAGACATGCGACTCAGCCGTAACGTGTGCCGCGACCACATGGAACGCATCGCCATGCATGGCGCGGATGAGAGTGAGGCAGCACCCCATGCCCCCCTTCGACGTCCCCGAGGGCGACCCCTTCGGTCCGCACAACCTTCCCTATGGCGTGTTCTCGCCCTCCGGCAGCACGGAGCGGAGGGTCGGCGTCCGACTCGGTGACCACGTTCTCGACGCCGGCGCCGCGGCCGCCGCCCTGGGCTCGCCGTACGTCTCCCTGCTCGCGCAGCCCACCCTCAACCCCCTCCTGGCCGCCGGGCGCACGGCCTGGTCGGACGTGCGGCGGGCACTGACGGCGTGGGTGACGGTGCCCTCGCACCGATCGGAGATCGAACCGCTGTTCCACCCCCTGTCGTCGGTGACCCTGCATCTGCCCTTCGAGGTCGCCGACTACGTCGACTTCTACGCCTCCGAGAACCACGCCCGGAACGTCGGCCAGATCTTCCGCCCGGACGCCGAGGACTCGCTGACCCCCAATTGGAAGCACCTTCCGATCGGTTACCACGGCCGCTCCGGCACGGTGGTCGTGTCGGGTTCGGACGTCGTACGGCCGTCCGGGCAGCGCAAGGGCCCCGGCGACCCGGCACCCGTCTTCGGCCCCTCGATCCGGCTGGACATCGAGGCCGAGGTCGGCTTCGTGGTGGGCGTGCCCTCCGAGCGGGGCGGCCCGGTCGCGCTCGGCGACTTCCGGGAGCACGTCTTTGGACTGTGCCTGCTGAACGACTGGTCGGCACGGGACATCCAGGCCTGGGAGTACGTCCCCCTCGGCCCGTTCCTCGGCAAGTCCTTCGCGACCTCCGTCTCGGCGTGGATCACCCCACTGGAGGCGCTGGAGCACGCGCGCGTGGCACCCCCGGAGCGCACGCACCCGCTGCTCCCCTACCTGGACGACTCGGCCCCCGGGATCGAGCCGGGCGGCTACGACCTGCGGATCTCCGTCGCGATCAACGGTCATGTGGTGTCCGAGCCGCCGTTCTCCACCATGTACTGGACCGCCGCCCAGCAACTCGCCCACATGACGGTGAACGGCGCTTCGCTGCGCACCGGCGACCTGTACGGCTCGGGCACGGTGAGCGGTCCGCAGGAGCGCCAGCGCGGTTCACTCCTGGAGCTGACCTGGAACGGCCGCGATCCGCTCGAACTCCCGGAGGGCAAGCGGGCATTCCTGGAGGACGAGGACGTCGTGACGCTGTCGGCGTGGGCCCCAGGGGCGGACGGGACCCGGGTCGGACTGGGAGAGGTCAGCGGGCGCGTCGTGTCGGGGTGAACGTCGGCTTCCAGCAACCGTTTGACGCAAGTCCGTCGTGGGCGCCCCTCTTGTACTCGCCGCCTGATACAAGCAGGTGAGTACAAGATGTCCGCTTTCGCAGGGATCGCCACCCGGCCCGGCGACGAGCAGTCCCGCCGCGACCGGACCCCGGCCGTCCTCGCCGCCTGGGGACTGGTGGTGTCCACCTTGCTGCTGGGGGCGGCCCGAGAACTCGCTGCCCTTGCGAGAGGATTCGCGGCGCAGGTGCGGCCGCTCGGGGCCACGGAGGAAGAGGTGGTCGCGGCGGTGCGGGCAGCGATGCGGGCGTAGGGGTGGGAGTGCGGGCATAGGAGTGGGAGGCCGGCTGCCGGGAGCCAGCCCCGCGCAAGCGCCGGGAGGGGCCCAGGGAAGCGCGCGGAAGGACGCGATCGGTGCTCGACACCTGACTCCTGCCCCCAGTCCCCGTCATACTGACGGGGACACGCACCACGCGATGCGCCCCGGCGCATCGCCACCGCACCACCCGGACCACGCGATGCGCCCCGGCACATCGCCACGGCACCACCCGCACCCGCACGCCTCTCCGACCAGGAACCGGAGCCCCGGCATGACCGTCTGCCTGCTCCTGCTGAGCGTCGTCGCCCTGACGGCCGCCGTGCCGGCGCCGCGTGCGCTGACCCGGGCGGCCTGGCCCGAGCGGGAACCCGTGGTCGGGCTGTGGGTGTGGCAGTGCCTGGTCGCCACGGTCCTGCTGTGCTGTCTCACCGCGCTGGTCCTGGGCGCGGCGGCCGTCTTCCACACGGTCCGCGACCGCGTGTTCGCCCCGGCGCCGCCCGCCGTGACCGCCGCGTACGACCTCTCCACGGCCCCGGTGTGGGCGGTCGCCCTGACCATGCTGCTGGCCTGCGGGGCCGCCTGGACGACGGCGATGCTGGGCCGGGAACTCGCCGAGGCCCGCCGACGCCGTGGCCAGACCCGCGCGCACCTGCGCGAACGCGCACCCGACCTCCCGGCGGGGTTGCCGGCGGCGCGCGGGCCGATGCTGGTGCTGGAGGACGAGTACCCGGACGCCTGGTGGATGCCGGGGCATCCGCCGCAGCTGGTCGTGACCACCGGGGCGCTGCACCGCCTCACCGACCACCAACTGGACGCCGTCCTCACCCACGAGCGCGGCCACGCCCGCGCCCACCACGACTGGCTGCTCCACCTGTCCACCGCGCTGGCCACGGGCTTCCCGCGCATCCCGCTCTTCGCCCACTTCTGCGACCAGACGCACCGGCTGGTCGAACTGGCCGCCGACGACGCGGCCTCCCGCCGCTGCGGCCACGTCACCACCGCCCTGGCCCTGATCGAGCTGAACCAGCATCGGGGCGTCCTGTCCTGCGCCTCCAGCCGCCGCCTCCTCGGCGAACGCGTGGACCGCCTCCTGGAGCCCCCGCCACGGCTGCTGCGCCGACAGCGGGCACTTACGACGACGGTGGCTGCGCTGGTGCCCCTGCTGCCGCTTCTGATCACGTTCGCTCCGGCACTGACGGCACTGTCGTAGCCCGGTCGGGGCTGCCGCCCCAGTCCTTCGCTTCGGCGCGGCCGGCCTCGTCCTGAGGCGCCGGGCGGGCCGAAGGTGCCTCGACACCACGTCGCCCGGGGTGGCAGATCTTCCTCGCCACTCGAAGAAACCGCAGCTCAGCGCCCGATCCAACACCCCTTCACATGGCGCAACACTCCGGCAACACCCCTTTCCCTACCTTCTGGGTATGGTTCCAGCCATGCCAGCCACCGACCGCCCCCGAGACCACGCCGGTCAGGGCGCCGCGACCACCGTCGCCGCCCACCGCGCACGGCGTCGGCTCCGTGCGGACCGGGCCCGGCAGCTCGCCGACCTCCTGCGCCACCAGGTCCTCAGTGGCGCTTTTCCGGACGGCGCCCTCCCCCACGAATCCACCCTCGCCACCGACTACCGCGCCTCCCGCAACACCGTCCGCCAAGCCCTGGACCTGCTCCGGGCGGAGGGCCTGGTGGAACGACAGCCCGGAGTCGGCACCGTCGTCGTCGCCCAGAAGTACCCCCATGGGCTCGACCGCCTGATGGGCCTCGCGGAAACCCTCCGCGAACACGGCCGCGTCACCAACGAGGTCCGCACCATGGGCCCCGCCCCCGCGCCCGCCCCGGTGGCCGAACGCCTCCGCGTGCCGGCCGGCGCAGACGTCCTCTACATCGAACGTCTGCGCCGCCTGAACGGCCTCCCCCTCTCCCTCGACCTCACCTACATCCCGCTCGACGTCGGCACCGCCCTGCTCGGCGCCGACCTGGAGAACACCGATGTCTTCCGCCTGCTGGAAGCCATCACCGGTCAGCCTCTCGGCCACGCCGAGATCACCCTGGAGGCAGTGAACGCGGACGCCCACTCCGCTGCCGTGCTCCAGGCCCCGCGCGGCGCGGCCGTGCTGATGCTGGAACGCCTCACGCACCTCGCCGACGGCCAACCCGTCGACCTGGAGTTCATCCGCTTCCGCGGCGACCGCATCACCATGAGCGGTCTTCTTCACCGCGCCGTGTAGCTCCCCACCCTCCCCGTAACCCCTGCCTGACCCGTTTCCTGGAGACAGCCATGCCCTTGGCGCCCCAGCGGGCCGACGTGCCCGTGACCATCGACGAGTCGAAGTGCATCGACGGCTGCACGCTCTGCGTGGACATGTGCCCGCTGGACTCCCTCGCCATCGACGAGAGCAGCGGCAAGGCGTACATGCACGTCGACGAGTGCTGGTACTGCGGCCCGTGCGCGGCCCGCTGCCCCACCGGAGCCGTCACGGTCAACATGCCCTACCTGCTCCGCTGATCCTTCCGACCTGCTCCAGCGAGAGGCCGAACCACCATGAAACGCACGGCAGTTGCCCTGTCCACCGCAGCGCTCCTCCTCCCGCTGTCCGCCTGCGGCGGCAGCGCCGAGGCAGGCAGCGGCTCCACGGTCACCGTGACCGTCGGCTATCAGTCCAAGACCATCAACACGGTCACCGCGGGGACTCTGCTCCGCTCCCTGGGCTACTTCGAGAAGCAGCTGAACTCCCTCCACGACGGACACACCTACAAGGTCGACTGGCAGGACTACGCCACCGGCGCACCGATCACCGCCCAGATGACCGCCGGGAAGATCGACATCGGGTCGATGGGAGACTTCCCGCTGCTGCTGAACGCGGCCCGCGGCAAGCAACTCGGCCGCCCCACCCACCTGGTGTCGGTCACCGGCTACAACCTGCGTGGCGGCCTCAACACCGTGGTCACGCCCCCCGACTCCAAGCTCTCGTCCCTCAGGGACCTCAAGGGCAAGAAGGTCTCCACGAGTGTCGGCTCCGCCGCCGACGGGACCCTCGTACGGGCCCTGCAGCGCGCCGGTATCGACCCCAACACCGGTGTCTCCAAGCTCAACCAGCAGCCCGCCGTGGGCGCCTCGGCCCTCTTCGCCGGCAGCGTGGACGCCCTGTCGCAGTTCGTCGCCTGGCCGGGCCTGCTCGCCTACCAGGGCAAGGCGAAGGCCCTGTACGACGGCGCCCAGCTGAACCTGCCCACCTTCCACGGCGTCACCGCGCGCGAGGACTTCGCCAAACAGCACCCGGCCGTCCTGGATGCCTTCCTCAAGGCACAGAAGCAGGCCACGGACTACCTCAACGGCCACCCGGTGACAGCCGCGGAGAAGGTCGCCAAGGCCACTGGCCTGCCCGCCGAGGTCGTCTACCTCTACAACGGCGCCCACGGCATCGCCACCTTCGACCCGGCCGTCAAGCCGCAGCTCGTCTCCGCGCTGAAGCAGGACGTGTCCGTGCTGAAGGCCGCCAAGCTGACCGGTGACATCGACGTGGACTCGTTCGTCGACGACCAGTACGTGAAGAAGGCTCTCGGCGCCTCCTACGCCGAGCGGCTCGCCGCCACGCCCGCACCGGCGGCGGGGGAGGTGTGGGCCAAGGGCAGCGAGAGGACCGTCTCCTTCAAGTCCCCGAAGGCGTTGCTGGCCTACGTGGCCGCGCACCGGCGCGGCATCCGCGCCGCCTACGTCCCCGACGCCACCACCGGCACCCTCTGGTTCGCCGACAAGGCGGTCTGGGTGACCGACGGCGACCAACTGCTGCCCTTCGTGGCCCCTGCGACCGCTCAGGCGTACATCGCGGCTCACGGGGGTGCCCGTACGGTGTCGTACACCGACGCGCTCGGACGGTCCTCATGACAGGGCGGCCGCTCGCCCGGTATGCGCTGCGGGCGGCGTCCCTGGCCGCCGCCCTCGGGCTCTGGCAGCTGCTGACCAGCCTGGATGTCGATCTGTGGCTGCGCTTCTCGCAGTTCCCGACGGTCGCCGACGTGGCCCGGGCCTTCGCCGACCGGCTCTCCGGCGGCGACTACTGGACCGACCTCACCGACAGCCTCACACGGATCCTCACCGGCTTCACTCTGGCGGCCGTCCTCGGCGTTGCGACAGGCGTGCTCGTGGCCCGCTCGCACCTCGCCGAGGACCTGCTCGGCCCAGTCATGGAAGTAGTCCGGCCGATCCCCGCCATCGCCCTCGTCCCCGTCGCGATCCTCCTCTTCCCCTCGAACGAGCAGGGCATCGTCTTCATCACCTGCACCGCCGCCTTCTTCCCCGTGCTGGTCTCCACCCGGCACGCCGTCCGGGCGCTCAGCCCCGTCTGGGAGGAGGCGGTGCGCACCCTCGGCGGCGGCCGGCTGCGGATCCTCGGCTCGGTCGTGCTGCCGGGCGCGCTGCCCGGCATCTTCGGCGGCCTGTCGGTCGGCATCGGCGTCTCGTGGATCTGCGTGATCTCCGCCGAGATGATCTCCGGCCAGTACGGCGTCGGCTACCGCACCTGGCAGGACTACACGGTCGTGAACTACCCGGGTGTCTTCGTCGGCATGGTCACGATCGGCGTCCTCGGCTGGGTCACTTCCACGGCCGTGGAACTCCTCGGCCGCCGCCTGACCCGCTGGCTGCCCCGCACCTCGTACGTCCCCGGCGGCCGGTACCGCACGCCGGTGCCCCGCAGCGCCGCTCCGGTCACCGTGAAGGCAGACGGCGACTCCGAGAACCAGCCCGAGAACCAGCATCAGGGCCACGACGACACCGAGCAGGAGGCGCGCGATGAGCACCTCGTCTGAGACGGTCGAGACAGTCGCCGCTCCGGACGCGTCGGCCCGGGAGGGTGTAGCCGGTACCCGGCTCACCCTGCAGGCCGCCGTCCTCGGTCGGCCGGACGTCCCGGTCCTGTACGACGTCGACCTGGACGTGGCGCCCGGCGAGATCCTTACCGTCGTCGGCCCTTCCGGCTGCGGCAAGTCGACGCTGCTGCGCACGCTCGCCGGACTGCTGTCCCCGCTCGCCGGGGCGGTGGAGCAGGACGGCGACCCGCTGACCGAGCCGTCCGCCGACCGCGCGCTGATCTTCCAGGAGGACGCGCTGCTGCCGTGGCGCACCTTGCGCGCCAACGTCGAACTTCCGCTCGCGATCAAGGGAGTTCCGCGCTCGGAGCGCCGCTCCCAGGCCGAGTCCTGGCTCACCCGTGTCGGACTCGCCGCACAGGCACGGCAGTTGCCGCACCGCGTGTCCGGTGGGCAACGCCAGCGCGCGCAACTGGCCCGCGCCCTGGCCGGCAGTCCCCGCGCCATTCTCATGGACGAGCCCTTCGGCGCCCTCGACGCGCAGACCCGCTCCGGCATGCAGGACCTGCTCGTGGAGGTGTTGCGCGGTTCGGGCGCGACCGTCGTCTTCGTCACCCATGACGTGGACGAGGCGCTCTTCCTCGGCGACCGCGTCGCCCTCCTCGGCTCCGGCCGCGTGGCCGCCGTACGCGACGTGCCGCGCCCGCGCGACCGCGCGGCCTTCGACGATCCGGCCCGCGTGGCACTGCGCCGCGCCGTCCTCTCCTCGCTCGGCACCTGAAAGGCACCCCGGTGACCACCCCCGCCAACGCCCCAGCGCAGACCCCCCTGGAGATCCCGGCCATCACCGACGCCGAGGAGCTGACCTGCGACGTCCTCGTCATCGGCGGCGGCACCGCCGGCACCATGGCCGCCCTGACCGCCGCCGAGCGGGGCGCGCGCGTCCTGCTCATGGAGAAGGCCCACGTCCGCCACTCCGGCGCGCTGGCCATGGGCATGGACGGTGTCAACAACGCGGTCGTCCCGGGTCGCGCCGAGCCCGACGACTACGTCGCCGAGATCACCCGCGCCAACGACGGCATCGTCGACCAGTCCACCGTCCGCCAGACCGCCACCCGCGGCTTTGCGATGGTGCAGCGTCTGGAGTCGTACGGGGTCAAGTTCGAGAAGGACGAGCATGGCGCGTACGCGGTCCGCCAGGTCCACCGCTCCGGCTCGTACGTACTGCCGATGCCGGAAGGCAAGGATGTCAAGAAGGTCCTGTACCGGCAGTTGCGGCGTCGTGAGATGCGGGAGCGGATACGCATCGAGAACCGGGTGATGCCGGCGCGCGTGCTGACGGCGCCGGACGACGGGCGGGCGGTGGGAGCGGTCGGCTTCAACACCCGCACCGGCGCCTTCGTCACCGTCCGCGCGGGGGCGGTGATCCTCGCGACCGGCGCTTGCGGCCGCCTCGGTCTGCCGGCCTCCGGATACCTCTACGGCACCTACGAGAACCCCACCAACGCCGGTGACGGGTACGCCATGGCCTACCACGCGGGCGCCGAGCTGACCGGCATCGAGTGCTTTCAGATCAACCCGCTGATCAAGGACTACAACGGACCGGCCTGCGCCTACGTCGCCAACCCCTTCGGCGGCTACCAGGTCAACCGGCACGGCGAGCGCTTCGTCGACTCCGACTACTGGTCCGGGCAGATGATGGCCGAGTTCGCCGCCGAGGTCGCCAGCGACCGCGGCCCCGTCTACCTGAAGCTGAGCCACCTGCCCGAGGAGTCGGTCGCCGCGCTGGAGTCCATCCTGCATTCCACCGAGCGACCCACTCGCGGCACCTTCCACGCCGGACGCGGGCACGACTACCGCACCCACGACATCGAGATGCACATCTCCGAGATCGGCCTGTGCGGCGGCCACTCCGCCTCCGGCGTCCGCGTCGACGACCACGCCCGTACGACAGTCCCCCGCCTCTACGCCGCGGGCGACCTCGCCTGCGTCCCGCACAACTACATGATCGGCGCCTTCGTCTTCGGCGACCTCGCGGGCGCGGACGCCGCCCAGTACACGGCGTACGAGGGAGAGCTTCCCGCGGACCAGGTGCGCGAGGCGCACGAGCTGGTCTACCGCCCGCTCCGCAACCCGGACGGCCCGCCGCAGACCCAGGTCGAGTACAAGCTGCGCCGCTTCGTGAACGACTACGTGGCACCGCCCAAGTCCGGCGCCCGGCTGTCCCTCGCCCTGGAGGCCTTCGAGCGGATGCGCGCCGACATCGCCGCGATGGGCGCCCGGACACCGCACGAGCTGATGCGCTGCGCCGAGGTCACCTTTATCCGCGACTGCGCGGAGATGGCCGCCCGAGCCTCCCTCGCCCGTACCGAGTCCCGCTGGGGGCTCTACCACGACCGCATCGACCACCCCGGGCGCGACGACGCCTCCTGGTTCCACCACCTCGATCTGCACAAGTCCCCCTCTGGTGCGATGGAGTTCACGGCCCGTCCCGTGGCTCCCTATCTGGTCCCGGTCGAGGGCTTCGCCCCGGCCGGCGGTCCCTCCCGGCGGCTCGGCGAGGTCCGTCCCGAGGACGTCGCCACGGCCGGCCCGCGCGATCTGGCACCGGTCGCGGCCGGTCCGACGTCCGCCCGCGCGGCCGGGACCGTGGGCGCGAGCGGCGCCCGTGGCACCGCCTCGCCTCGGCTCCTGGAGCTGCTGGAGCTGGCCGAGGAGGAGCCCGAACTTGCCTCCCTCAGGTCTTACTTGTCGGATCCCGACGCCGCGGTCCGCCGTACGGCTGTCTCGGTCCTCACCGAGACCCTGCCGCCCGGCACCGGGCAGGCGCTGGCCGGTGCCCTCGGCGACCCGGATTCCGAGGTCCGCCGGGCCGCTGCGGCCTCCCTGCGCGAACTCGTCGAGACCTTGCCGTCCGAACCCGCGCTGGGCGCCGTCCTCACCGGCGCGCTGAGCGAGGCCGACCCCGTGGTCCGTGCGGCGGCCCTCGATGTGCTGCGCGCGCTGCGGCTGGGCGGAGCCGCCGTGTTCGCCGCCGCGCTGGACGATCCCGACATCTCCGTCCGCATCGAGGCCGTGCGCGCCCTCGTGTCGGTCGACGCGGCCGAACCGCTGGCGGGCGCCGCGGACGATGCCTCCCGGGAGGTCCGCGTCATCGTGGCCAAGGCGCTGGCCGCCGTCAGCCCGGCACCGTTGGACCCGCGGGCCCGGGAGCTGCTCACCGGCGCCCTGGACCGGCTGACCGAGGACGCCGACCCGCTGGTGCGCGGTGCCGCGCTGGGGGCGCTTGCCACGGCCGGCTGCCCGGCGCCACTGGCCGCGCGTGCCGTGGCCGCCCTGTCCGATCCGGCCTGGCAGGTCCGATCAGGCGCCGCCACCGCGCTGTCGGTCGCGCACGCCGAGACGGCCGTCCCCGCCCTCGCCAAGGCCCTCGCCGATGCGAACGCCGACGTGCGCAAGGCAGTGGTCCTGGCCCTGACCCGGCATCACGCCACCGAGGAGGCCCGCGCGGCCCTGGCCACGGCCACCGCAGACTCGGACGCCGACGTGAGGGCCTACGCGGCGCGCGGGCTGTGAGGCCCGGTCCGCCCAGCTCCCTCTGTGCTGCCGGAGTGCCGGGCTATATCCAGTCGTCCGGCTCCGGCTCGTCCCCCGGCTCAGGCCACTCGTCCGCCGGAGACTCATCACCTGTCGGGGATGCGCCGGCGGACGGCCTGGGACCCTCCAGGGAGTTCAGCGCCTCCAGCACCCCTTCGCCGTACGTCGCCAGCTTCTTCTCGCCGACGCCGCTCACCGCGCCCAGCTCCCGCACCGAGCCGGGCCAACGGGTGACGATCTCCCGCAGGGTGGCGTCGTGGAAGATGACGTACGCGGGGACGCCCTGCTCCCGGGCCTGTTCGGCGCGCCAGGCGCGCAGGGCCTCGAAGGCGGGAAGCAGCTCGTCGGGCAGCTCGACCGCGGCGGCCTTGACCTTGCGGTCGCCCCGGCCGGAGGAGGCGCCCGAAGCCGAGCGGGAGGAGGCCGGCTTCGGCTCCTTGCGCAGCGGCACCTCCCGCTCCCGGCGGAGCACCGAGCCACTTGCCTCGGTGAGCACCAGCGTGCCGTACTCCCCCTCGACCGCGAGCAGTCCCTGGGCCAGCAGCTGCCGGACGACACCCCGCCACTCGCCCTCGGTGAGGTCCTGGCCGATGCCGAAGACGGACAGCTGGTCGTGGTCGAACTGGATCACCTTGCCGGTGCGCTTGCCCAGCAGGATGTCGACGATCTGCACGGCGCCGAACTTCTGTCCGCGCTCCCGCTGCAGCCGTACCACCGTCGACAGCACCTTCTGCGCGGCGACCGTGCCGTCCCAGGTCTCGGGCGGAGTGAGGCAGGTGTCGCAATTGCCGCACCCCGCGGCGGACGGTTCCTGGCCGAAGTAGGCCAGCAGCTGGCCGCGCCGGCACTGGGCGGTCTCGCACAGGGCGAGCATGGCGTCGAGGTGGGCGGCGGCCCGGCGGCGGAACGCCTCGTCGCCCTCGCCGGACTGAATCAGCTTGCGCTGCTGTATGACGTCGTTGAGGCCGTAGGCCATCCAGGCCGTGGAGGGCAGGCCGTCGCGGCCCGCGCGGCCCGTCTCCTGGTAGTAGCCCTCGATCGACTTGGGCAGGTCCAGGTGGGCGACGAACCGCACGTCCGGCTTGTCGATGCCCATGCCGAAAGCGATGGTCGCGACGACGACCAGGCCCTCCTCGCGCAGGAACCGTGACTGGTGGGCCGCGCGCGTGCCGGCGTCCAGGCCCGCGTGGTAGGGCACCGCCTCGATGCCGTTGCCGCTCAGGAACTCGGCGGTCCGCTCCACCGAATTGCGGGAGAGGCAGTAGACGATGCCGGCATCGCCGGCGTGCTCCTCCCTCAGGAAGGCGAGCAGCTGCTTCCTGGGGTCGGCCTTGGGAACGATCCGGTACTGGATGTTGGGCCGGTCGAAGCTGGCGACGAAGTGGCGGGCCGTCGGCAGGTTCAGCCGCTGGGTGATCTCCTGGTGGGTGGCGTGGGTGGCCGTGGCCGTGAGGGCGATCCGCGGGACGTCCGGCCACCGCTCGCCGAGCAGGGAGAGGGCCAGGTAGTCGGGGCGGAAGTCGTGGCCCCACTGGGACACGCAGTGCGCTTCGTCGATCGCGAAGAGGGAGATCTTGCCCCGGGAGAGCAGGTCGAGGGTGGTCTCCACCCGAAGCCGCTCCGGGGCCAGGTACAGCAGGTCCAGCTCGCCCGCGAGGAACTCGGCCTCGACCACGCGTCGCTCGTTGAAGTCCTGCGTGGAGTTGATGAAGCCGGCCCGCACCCCCAGGGCACGCAGGGCGTCCACCTGGTCCTGCATCAGCGCGATCAGCGGCGAGACCACCACGCCCGTACCGGGTCTGACCAGGGCCGGAATTTGATAGCACAGCGACTTGCCGCCGCCGGTCGGCATGAGGACGACGGCGTCTTCGCCCGCCACCACGTGCTCGATGACGGCCTGCTGCTCGCCGCGGAAGGCGTCGTACCCGAAGACCCGGTGCAGCGTGGCCAGCGCCTCGCTCTCGGTCGCGCCCGGCCCCTCGGTCACTGTTGGCATCTCGCTGATCCCGCCCGTTCCGCTCATCTTCTGTCCCCCGTGTCCTGTCCCCCGTGCGTCGTCCCTCGACCACTGCGTCCACGATAGGGGCCCGCGCCGACAGTGCAGGAAATTGTCCACAGGTGCGGGTGACTCGTCATATCAACCCATCGGGTGTTTCCTGGCGGCCGCCGATCAACCGATTGGGTGCTCCTGGATGGCCGCCTCCCCCTGCCCGGAAACAGGCTGCTGGGGCGGGCCGGGAGGAGGCCCGCACGCCGACGGATCACGCTTCACGTCCGATTCCCCGTGGGCACGGGTGTGCACGGTTCCACCCGCGCGTGCCCCTAGGAGCCCATCTCATGATCGCTCGTCTCGCCGGAGCCGCTCTCGCCCTCGTCTCGGCCCTCGCCGTGCCCGCGTCCGCGCCGGCCCACGCCACCGGCCTGGACCCCTTCACCGAACAGCAGCTGGCCCAGGCATACGCCGCCACGGCGCAGTACAGCTACCTGCCGCTCGCCACCGCCAATGGCTACGAGCCCCACCTGTGTCTGGCCCGAGCCCAGGGCGGCATGGGCTTCCACTACTTCAACGAGTCCCTCTTCGGCTCCCTCGACCCGAAGAAGCCCGCCTCCCTGCTCTACGAGGACGCCGCCGACGGCAAGCGCCGGCTCGTCGGGGTGGAGTGGGTCGTTCCGGTCACCGGGAAGAACATGCAGCGGCCCCGCCTGTTCGGGCAGGACTTCCAAGGCCCGATGGACGGTCACTACCCTGGCATGCCCCGCCACTACGACCTGCACGTATGGCTCTACAAGAAGAACCCCAGCGGCCTCTTCGCCCAGTGGAACCCGACCGTGAAATGCCCCTCCTCGACCATGCAGGGCATGTCGGGCCACTGACGTGCGACGGCCCCCGCTCCTCGCTCGGAGGAACCGGGGCCGCACGGACTGGGCGGGGCGCCTCAGCGCACGAACACTCCGGCCTGGCTCGCCAGGTTCAGGAAGTACTGCGGCGCCACACCGAGCACCAGCGTCACCGCCACACCCACGCCGATCGCCGCCATGGTCAGCGGCGACGGCACGGCCACGGTCGGGCCCTCGGGCCGCGGCTCGCTGAAGAACATCAGCACGATCACCCGGATGTAGAAGAACGCGGCGATCGCCGAGGAGATCACACCGACGACGACCAGCGGGGCCGCGCCGCCCTCCGCCGCAGCCTTGAACACGGCGAACTTCCCGGCGAAACCGGAGGTCAGCGGGATGCCGGCGAAGGCCAGCAGGAACACCGCGAACACGGCCGCCACCAGCGGCGAGCGGCGGCCGAGCCCGGCCCACTTGGACAGGTGGGTCGCCTCGCCGCCCGCGTCGCGCACCAGCGTGACCACCGCGAAGGCGCCGATCGTCACGAACGAGTACCCGGCCAGATAGAACAGGACGGACGACACGCCGTCCTTCGAGGTCGCGATGACACCCGCGAGGATGAATCCGGCGTGCGCGATGGACGAGTACGCCAGCAGTCGCTTGATGTCGGTCTGTGTGATCGCGACGATCGCGCCGCCCAGCATGGTGATGACGGCGACCGCCCACATGACCGGCCGCCAGTCCCAGCGCATGCCCGGCAGGACGACGTACAGCAGGCGAAGGAGCGCGCCGAACGCCGCCACCTTCGTCGCCGCAGCCATGAAGCCGGTCACCGGGGTCGGCGCGCCCTGGTAGACGTCGGGTGTCCACATGTGGAACGGCACCGCGCCCACCTTGAACAGCAGGCCCATGACGACCAGCGCGGTGCCGATCAGCAGCAGCGCGTCGTTGCCCATGGTGTTCGCCAGTGCCGGATCGACGTTGGTGACCGTGCCGTCGACGACCTGCGCGATGCGGGCGTACGACACCGAGCCCGCGTAGCCGTACAGCAGAGCGATGCCGAAGAGCGTGAACGCGGAGGCGAACGCGCCGAGCAGGAAGTACTTGACCGCGGCCTCCTGCGACATCAGCCGCTTGCGGCGGGCCAGCGCGCACAGCAGGTACAGCGGCAGGGAGAAGACCTCCAGGGCCACGAACAGCGTCAGCAGGTCGTTGGCCGAGGGGAACACCAGCATGCCGGCGATCGCGAAGAGCAGCAGCGGGAAGACCTCGGTCGTGGTGAACCCGGCCTTGACGGCGGCCTTCTCGCTGTCGCTGCCCGGCACGGACGCGGCCTGTGCCGCGAACGAGTCGACCCGGTTGCCGTGCGCCGCGGGGTCCAGGCGCCGCTCGGCGAAGGTGAACAGGGCGACCAGACCGGCCAGCACGATGGTGCCCTGCAGGAACAGGGACGGCCCGTCCACCGCGATCGCGCCCATGGCCGCGATGTGCGCCTTGGTGGTGCCGTACCCGTCGGCCGCCAGCGCCACGACCGCGGCGAACGCGGCACAGAGAGCTACGACGGACACGAACAGCTGCGCGTAGTAGCGGGACCTGCGCGGGACGAACGCCTCGACGAGCACCCCGATCAACGCCGCACCGACGACGATCAGGGTCGGCGACAATTGTCCGTATTCGATCTTCGGCGCCGGGATCTTGGAGATCGGGTCGGCCGCGGTTGTCCACAGGCTGTGGACGACTGTTGCGCTCACTTGGCCGCCTCCACCGAGGGCTTGGGGTCGGTCTTGTGTACGTCGGACATCGTCTGCTTGACCGCCGGGTTGACGATGTCCGTGACGGGCTTCGGGTAGACGCCCAGGAAGATCAGCAGCACGATCAGCGGGGCGACGACCACCAGCTCGCGCGCGCGGAGGTCGGGCATCGCGGAGACCTCGGGCTTCACCGGGCCCGTCATCGTCCGCTGGTACAACACGAGGGTGTAGAGCGCGGCGAGGACGATGCCGAAGGTGGCGATGATCCCGATCGCCGGGTAGCGCGTGAACGTGCCGACCAGGACCAGGAACTCACTCACGAACGGCGCGAGCCCGGGGAGGGAGAGGGTGGCGAGCCCGCCGATCAGGAAAGTGCCGGCGAGCACCGGGGCGACCTTCTGGACACCGCCGTAGTCGGCGATGAGCCGCGAGCCGCGCCGGGAGATCAGGAAGCCGGCGACCAGCATCAGGGCGGCGGTGGAGATGCCGTGGTTGACCATGTAGAGCGTGGCGCCGGATTGACCCTGGCTGGTCATCGCGAAGATGCCCAGGATGATGAAGCCGAAGTGCGAGATCGACGCGTACGCCACCAGCCGCTTGATGTCCCGCTGGCCGACCGCGAGCAGCGCCCCGTAGATGATGCTGATGAGCGCCAGTACCAGGATGACCGGCGTCGCCCACTTGCTCGCGCCCGGGAACAGCTGGAGGCAGAAGCGGAGCATCGCGAAGGTGCCCACCTTGTCGACGACCGCGGTGATGAGCACGGCGACCGGGGCGGTGGACTCCTGCATGGCGTTAAGCAGCCAGGTGTGCAGCGGCCACAGCGGTGCCTTCACCGCGAAGGCGAAGAAGAAGCCGAGGAACAGCCAGCGTTCGGTGTTCGTCGCCATGTGCAGCGAGCCGTTCGCACGGGCCTGGGCGATCTCCGTGAGCGAGAAGTTACCCGCCACCACGTAGAGGCCGATCACCGCGGCCAGCATGATCAGACCGCCGACGAGGTTGTAGAGCAGGAACTTCACCGCCGCGTACGACCGCTGCGTCGAGGCCGCCTCCTCGCCGTGCTCGTGGGCACGGTCCCCGAAGCCGCCGATGAGGAAGTACATCGGGATGAGCATGGCTTCGAAGAAGAGGTAGAAGAGGAAGACGTCAGTGGCCTCGAAGGAGATGATCACCATCGCCTCGACGGCCAGGATCAGCGCGAAGAAGCCCTGGGTGGGGCGCCAGTGGCGGTTGCCGGTCTCCAACGGGTCGGCGTCGTGCCAGCCGGCGAGGATCACGAACGGGATCAGCAGGGCGGTCAGGGCGATCAGGGCCACCGCGATGCCGTCGACGCCCAGCTCGTACCTGACCCCGAAGTCCGTGATCCAGGCGTGGGACTCGGTGAGCTGGTAGCGGGCTCCGCCCGGGTCGAAGCGGATCAGGACGGTGATCGCCAGGGCGAGGGTGGCGAGTGAGACGATCAGCGCCAGCCACTTGGCGGCGGTGCGGCGCGTGGCCGGTACGGCGGCCGTGGCGACCGCTCCGACGGCCGGGAGTGCCGCCGCCGCTGTCAGCAGGGGAAAGGACATCGGTATCAGACCGCCCTCATCAGCAGGGTCGCGGCGACCAGGAGGGCCGCACCGCCGAACATCGAGACCGCGTAGGAGCGGGCGAACCCGTTCTGGACCCGGCGCAGCCGCCCGGACAGGCCGCCGAAGCCGGCCGCCGTGCCGTTGACGACGCCGTCGACCAGGGTGTGGTCGACGTACACCAGGGAGCGCGTGAGGTGCTCGCCGCCGCGCACCAGGACGACGTGGTTGAAGTCGTCCTGGAGCAGGTCGCGCCGCGCCGCCCGGGTGAGCAGCGAGCCGCGCGGGGCGACGACCGGGACGGGCTTGCGGCCGTACTTGGCCCAGGCGATGGCGACACCGATGACCAGGCAGACCAGGGTCGCGCCGGTGACCGTGGCGGCACTGACCGGCGAGTTGCCCTCGCTGTGGCCGGTGACCGGCTCGAGCCAGTGCAGGAAGCGGTCACCGAGGTGGAAGAAGAAGCCGGCGAAGACCGAGCCGACGGCCAGCAGGATCATGGGGATCGTCATGACCTTGGGCGACTCGTGCGGGTGCGGCTCGGCGTGCTCGCCGCGGTGCTCGGCTACGGGCTCCGCACTCGGCGCCTCCGGGGAGCGAGTGGGTTGGTTCTTCCAACGCTCCTCTCCGAAGAACGTCATCAGCATCACGCGCGTCATGTAGAAGGCGGTGATGGCAGCGCCCAGCAGAGCCACGCCGCCGAGGATCCAGCCCTGCGTTCCGCCCTTCGCGAAGGCCGCCTCGATGATCGCGTCCTTGGAGTAGAAGCCGGACAGGAACGGGAAGCCGATGATGGCGAGGTAGCCGAGACCGAACGTGACGAAGGTGATGGGCATGTACTTGCGCAGGCCGCCGTACTTGCGCATGTCGACCTCGTCGTTCATGCCGTGCATGACGGAACCGGCGCCGAGGAACAGCCCGGCCTTGAAGAAGCCGTGCGTGACCAGGTGCATGATCGCGAAGACGTAGCCGATGGGGCCGAGGCCCGCGGCCAGCACCATGTAGCCGATCTGCGACATGGTCGAGCCGGCCAGCGCCTTCTTGATGTCGTCCTTCGCGCAACCGACGATCGCACCGAACAGGAGCGTGACCGCACCGACGACGGTGACCGCCAGCTGGGCGTCGGGAGCCGCGTTGAAGATGGCACCGGACCGGACGATCAGGTAGACGCCCGCCGTCACCATCGTCGCGGCGTGGATCAGGGCCGACACCGGGGTGGGACCCTCCATGGCGTCCCCGAGCCAGGACTGCAACGGCACCTGGGCGGACTTGCCGCAGGCCGCGAGCAGGAGCATCAGGCCGATCGCGGTGAGCCTGCCCTCGCTGGTGTCACCGGTGTGGCTGAGGACCGGGCCGAAGGCGAAGCCGCCGAAGGTGGTGAACATCAGCATGATCGCGATCGACAGGCCCATGTCGCCGACGCGGTTGACCAGGAAGGCCTTCTTCGCCGCCGTGGCCGCGCTGGGCTTGTGCTGCCAGAAGCCGATCAGCAGGTAGGAGGCGAGGCCGACGCCCTCCCAGCCGACGTACAGCAGCAGGTAGTTGTCGGCGAGGACGAGCAGCAGCATCGCCGCGAGGAACAGGTTCAGGTAGCCGAAGAAGCGGCGGCGCCGCTCGTCGTGCTCCATGTACCCGACCGAGTACAGGTGGATGAGCGAACCGACGCCGGTGATCAGCAGTACGAACGTCATCGACAGCTGGTCGAGGCGGAAGGTGACGTCCGCCTGGAAACTGCCGACCGAGATCCACGTCCACAGGTGCTGGGTCAGCGTGCGGTGTTCGGCGTTCTTGCCGAGCAGGTCGGCGAAGAGGATCAGGCCGAACACGAAGGAGGCGGCCGACAGGAGCGTGCCGATCCAGTGGCCGACGGCGTCCAGCCGCCGGCCGCCGACCAGGAGGACGGCCGCTCCGAGCAGGGGCGCCGCGATGAGCAGCGCGATCAGGTTCTCCACGATTCTTCCGACCCCTTACAGCTTCATCAGGCTGGTGTCGTCGACCGAGGCCGAGTGGCGGGTGCGGAACAGCGACACGATGATCGCGAGGCCCACCACGACCTCCGCGGCGGCGACGACCATCGTGAAGAAGGCGATGATCTGGCCGTCGAGGTTGCCGTGCATCCGGGAGAAGACGACGAACGCGAGGTTGCAGGCGTTGAGCATCAGCTCGATGCACATGAACACGACGATCGCGTTGCGCCGGATCAGCACCCCGGTCGCGCCGATGGTGAACAGCAGGGCGGCGAGATAGAGGTAGTTGACGGGGTTCACTTCGACGCCTCCTCGGGCCGCTTGAACGTCGTCGGCTCGATCGCGGTCCGCTCCAGGCGCTCCTCGGCGCGCTGTTCCAGGGCCCGCAGGTCGTTGAGCGCCTCTGCGGACACGTCACGGATCTGACCGCGCTCGCGCAGCGTCTTGTTCACGGTCAGCTCCGACGGTGTGCCGTCGGGCAGCAGGCCCGCGATGTCCACGGCGTTGTGCCGGGCGTAGACGCCCGGGGCGGGCAGCGGGGGAATGTGCTTGCCCTCGCGGATGCGCTGCTCGGACAGTTCCCGCTGTGTCTTGGCACGTTCGGTGCGCTCGCGGTGGGTGAGCACCATGGCGCCGACGGTGGCCGTGATCAGCAGGGCGCCGGTGATTTCGAAGGCGAAGACGTACTTCGTGAAGATGAGGGTAGCGAGGCCCTCCACGTTGCCGTTCGCGTTCGCCTGACCGGTGCCGTTGAACTCCTTCAGGGAGGCGTTCCCGATGCCCGCGAGCAGCAGGACGCCGAAGCCGGCTCCGCACAGGAGGGCCAGCCACCGCTGACCCCTGATGGTCTCCTTCAGCGAGTCCGCGGCCGTGACGCCGACGAGCATCACCACGAACAGGAACAGCATCATGATCGCGCCGGTGTAGACGACGATCTGCACGATCCCGAGGAAGTAGGCACCGTTGGCGAGGTAGAACACGGCCAGAACGATCATGGTTCCGGCGAGACTGAGCGCGCTGTGCACGGCCTTCTTCATGAAGACGGTGCCCAGGGCGCCGAGCACCGCGACGGTGCCGAGGACCCAGAACTGGAAGGCCTCACCGGTGGAGGTGGTGTAGGCGGCGAGTTGCTGCGCGCTCATCGACCGATCACCTCCTCCGACGCCGGTTCCTGCTCGCCGAAGGTGGACGCGGCCTCCTGCGGCACCTCGCCCTTGGTCACGGCGACCTGCCGTACGGTCCCCGGCGCCGCCTCCGTCACCAGGCCGCGGTAGTAGTCCTGTTCGTCGGTCCCGGGGAAGATCGCGTGGGGCGTGTCGACCATGCCCTCTTCTAGGCCGGCGAGCAGCTGCTCCTTGGTGTAGATGAGGTTGGCGCGGCTCGAGTCGGCCAGTTCGAACTCGTTGGTCATCGTCAGCGCGCGCGTGGGGCACGCCTCGATGCACAGCCCGCACAGGATGCAGCGGGCGTAGTTGATCTGGTACACGCGGCCGTACCGCTCGCCCGGGGAGTAGCGCTCTTCGTCGGTGTTGTCGGCGCCCTCCACGTAGATGGCGTCGGCGGGGCAGGCCCAGGCGCACAGCTCGCAGCCGATGCACTTCTCCAGGCCGTCCGGATGGCGGTTGAGCTGGTGCCGTCCGTGGAACCGCGGGGCCGTGGTCTTCTGCTGCTCCGGGTACTGCTCGGTCAGCCGCTTCTTGAACATGGCCTTGAAGGTCACGCCGAAGCCGGCCACCGGGTTCTGGAAACCGGGCTTGGTCTCCTTGGGCTCCTCAGCCATCGGACGCCTCCTTTCCATCCGTAGATCCGTCACTGACAGTGTCCGGCCCACCACTGACAATCAGCTCCCCCGCGCGGCGCGAGCGGCGCCTCGGTACCGGCGGCAGCTCCTGTCCGGGCAGTGGCGGCACGGGGAACCCGCCCGCCATCGGGTCGAATCCGGCCGGCTGGGCGGCCGGCTGCTCGACCGTCTTCGCCTTCTCGCGGAACATGTCGGCGACGAAGGAGATCAGCAGCAGGGCGAGCACGCCGCCGCCGACGTAGAGGGCGATGTCGGCGAAGTCGTAGTGCTCGTTGCGCAGGACCCGCACGGTCGCGACGAGCATCAGCCAGGTCACCGAGACCGGGATGAGGACCTTCCAGCCGAGCTTCATCAGCTGGTCGTAGCGGACGCGCGGGAGCGTGCCGCGCAGCCAGATGAAGAAGAACAGCAGCAGCTGGACCTTGATGACGAACCAGAGCAGCGGCCACCAGCCGTGGTTCGCACCCTCCCAGAAGGTGCTGATCGGCCACGGGGCTCGCCAGCCGCCGAGGAACAGGGTGGCCGACACGGCCGAGACCGTCACCATGTTCACGTACTCGGCGAGCATGAACATCGCGAACTTGATGGACGAGTACTCGGTGTTGAAGCCGCCGACCAGGTCGCCCTCGGACTCCGGCATGTCGAAGGGGGCGCGGTTGGTCTCGCCGACCATCGTGACGATGTAGAGGATGAACGAGACCGGCAGCAGCAGGATGTACCAGCGGTCGTGCTGCTGCTCGACGATGGTCGACGTCGACATCGACCCGGAGTAGAGGAACACGGAGGCGAACGCGGCACCCATGGCGATCTCGTAGGAGATCATCTGGGCGCAGGAGCGCAGGCCGCCGAGCAGCGGGTAGGTGGATCCGGAACTCCAACCCGCGAGGACGATGCCGTAGATGCCGACGGAGGCGACCGCGAGGATGTAGAGCATCGCGATCGGCAGGTCGGTGAGCTGCATCGTGGTCCGTGTGCCGAAGATCGAGATCTCGTCGTCGGCCGGCCCGAAGGGGATCACCGCGATCGCCATGAAGGCCGGGATGGCCGCGACGATCGGCGCGAGGACGTAGACCACCTTGTCCGCGCGCTTGACGATGAGGTCTTCTTTGAGCATCAGCTTCACGCCGTCGGCGAGCGACTGGAGCATGCCCCAGGGGCCGTGCCGGTTGGGGCCGATACGCAGCTGCATCCAGGCGACGACCTTGCGCTCCCAGACGATGGAGAAGAGCACGGTCACCATCAGGAAGGCGAAGCAGAAGACGGCCTTGATGACGACCAGCCACCAGGGGTCGCGGCCGAACATCGAGAGGTCTTCAGCGGCGAGGTACGGGCTCATGCCTCCACCTCCTTGGGGGTCTCTTCGGCAAGTGCCGCCGGGCCGATGCGGACGAGGGAGCCGGGCGTGGCCCCGGTGTCGGAGGCGACGCCGCCGCCGACGGAGTTCAGCGGGAGCCAGACCACACGGTCGGGCATCTCGGTGATCTGGAGGGGGAGTTCGACGGTGCCCCTGGGGCCGGTGACGGTGAGGCCGTCGCCGTCCTCGACGCCCGCCTCGGCGGCCGTCGCCGGCGACAGGCGCGCGCGTGCGGCGTGCCGGGTTCCGGCGAGCGCCTCGTCGCCCTCCTGCAGGACGCCTTGGTCGAGCAGCAGCCGATGGCCGGCGAGTACGGCCTCTCCGGGGGCCGGACGCGGCAGCACTCCGGCGGACTCCAGGGGCTCGGAGGCCCGCGGGCCGTCCCAGGAACCGAGCCGGTCGATCTCGGCGCGCGTGGTGCGCAGATCGGGCAGGCCCAGGTGGACGTCCATGGCGTCGGCCAGCATCTGCAGCACGCGCCCGTCGGTCGGAGCGAGGCGGCGGGTCATCTGGTCGGGCTTGAGCGCGGCTTCGAAGAAGCGCACCCTGCCCTCCCAGTTGAGGAAGGTGCCGGCCTTCTCGGCGACCGCGGCGACCGGGAGGACGACGTCGGCGTGCTCGGTGACCTCGCTGGGCCGCAGCTCCAGCGAGACCAGGAAGCCGACGCTTCCGAACGCCTCGCGCGCGCGTGCCGGGTCGGGCAGGTCGGCGGCCTCCACGCCCGCGACCACGAGGGCCGACAGTTCGCCGGTGGCGGCGGCCTCGATGATGTGGTGGGTGTCGCGTCCGTAGCGCAGGGGCAGTTCGGCGAGGCCCCAGGCCGCGGCGACCTCCTCCCGCGCGCGCGGGTCGGTCGCCGGGCGGCCGCCCGGCAGCAGCGACGGCAGCGCCCCCATCTCTACGGCGCCGCGCTCGCCGGCACGCCGCGGGATCCACACCAGCTGGGCGCCGGTCGCGTTGGCGGCCCGTACGGCGGCGGTGAGTCCCCCGGCGACTGCGGCGAGCCGCTCTCCTACGACGATCACCGCGCCCTCACTGCGCAGCGCCTCGGCGGCCCGCGTGCCGGGGTCCTCCAGGCCGACGCCGCTCGCGAGGGCGTCCAGCCACTCGGTCTCGGTGCCGGGAGCGGCCGGCAGCAGTGTGCCGCCCGCCTTCTCCAGGCCTCGGGTGGGGTGGGTGGCCAGCGCGAACACCTGCTGCTTGCGGCTGCGCCAGGCCTTGCGCAGCCGCAGGAAGACGCCGGGCGCCTCCTCCTCCGACTCGAACCCGACGAGCAGGACGGCGGGTGCCTTCTCCAGGGAGGTGTACGTGACGCCCGTCCCGTCGAGGTCACGGCCGCGACCGGCCACCCACGCCGCCAGGAAGTCGGTCTCCTCGCCGCTGTGCACGCGCGCGCGGAAGTCGATGTCGTTCGTGTCGAGCGCCACGCGGGCGAACTTGCTGTACGCGTAGGCGTCCTCGACGGTCAGGCGGCCGCCGATGAGGACACCGGCCCGGGACCGGGCGCCGGTCAGCCCGCGCGCGGCCGCTTCCAGCGCTTCCGGCCAGGAGGCGGGCTCCAGGACGCCGTCGGCGTTGCGCACGAGCGGGGTGTCGAGGCGATCCCTGAGCTGCGCGTACCGGAACGCGAAGCGTCCCTTGTCGCAGATCCACTCCTCGTTGACCTCGGGGTCGTTGGCGGCGAGCCGTCGCATGACCTTGCCGCGCCGGTGGTCGGTGCGGGTGGCGCAGCCGCCGGAGCAGTGCTCGCACACCGACGGCGAGGAGACCAGGTCGAAGGGGCGGGAGCGGAAGCGATAGGCCGCCGAGGTGAGGGCGCCGACCGGGCAGATCTGGATGGTGTTCCCGGAGAAGTACGACTCGAACGGGTCACCTTCGCCGGTGCCGACCTGCTGGAGTGCGCCCCGCTCGAGCAGTTCGATCATCGGGTCGCCCGCGATCTGGTTGGAGAACCGGGTGCAGCGGGCGCACAGCACGCACCGCTCGCGGTCGAGGAGCACCTGCGTGGAGATGGGGACGGGCTTCTCGTAGGTCCGCTTGCGGCCCTCGAAGCGGGACTCCGCGTTGCCGTGCGACATGGCCTGGTTCTGCAGCGGACACTCGCCGCCCTTGTCGCAGACGGGGCAGTCCAGCGGATGGTTGATGAGCAGCAGCTCCATCACGCCGTGCTGGGCCTTCTCGGCCACGGGGGACGTGAGGTGGGTCTTCACCACCATTCCGTCCGTGCACGTGATCGTGCAGGACGCCATCGGCTTGCGCTGGCCCTCGACCTCGACGATGCACTGGCGGCAGGCGCCGGCCGGGTCCAGGAGGGGGTGGTCACAGAAGCGGGGGATCTCGATGCCGAGCTGCTCGGCGGCCCGGATGACCAGGGTGCCCTTGGGCACGCTGATCTCGATGCCGTCGATCGTCAGCGTGACGAGGTCCTCCGGCGGGACCGCCGCCTCTCCCCCTCCTGTGGGGGCGCTGGTGGTCACGGTCATGCGTTCACCTCCGGGCGGTCCGCCCAGGCCGTCGACTTGGCCGGGTCGAAGGGGCAGCCCCGGCCCGTGATGTGCTGCTCGTACTCCTCGCGGAAGTACTTCAACGAGGAGAAGATCGGGGATGCGGCGCCGTCACCGAGGGCGCAGAAGGACTTGCCGTTGATGTTGTCGGCGATGTCGTTCAGCTTGTCGAGGTCGGACATGACGCCCTTGCCGGCCTCGATGTCCCGCAGCAACTGCACCAGCCAGTACGTCCCCTCGCGGCACGGCGTGCACTTGCCGCAGGACTCGTGGGCGTAGAACTCGGTCCAGCGGGTCACCGCCCGCACCACGCAGGTCGTCTCGTCGAAGCACTGCAGGGCCTTCGTGCCGAGCATGGAACCCGCGGCGCCCACTCCTTCGTAGTCAAGAGGGACGTCGAGGTGCTCGTCGGTGAACATCGGCGTCGAGGAGCCGCCCGGCGTCCAGAACTTGAGGCGGTGCCCGGGGCGCATCCCGCCGCTCATGTCGAGCAGCTGGCGGAGGGTGACGCCGAGCGGCGCCTCGTACTGGCCGGGGCTCGCGACGTGACCGCTGAGCGAGTAGAGCGTGAAGCCGGGCGACTTCTCGCTTCCCATCGACCTGAACCAGTCCTTGCCGTTTTTCAGGATGGCGGGAACTGACGCGATCGATTCGACGTTATTCACCACAGTCGGACAGGCGTAGAGGCCTTCCACCGCAGGGAAGGGGGGACGAAGCCGCGGTTGACCACGGCGGCCTTCGAGCGAGTCCAGCAGTGCGGTCTCCTCACCGCAGATGTACGCGCCGGCGCCGGCGTGCACGGTGAGTTCGAGGTCGAGTCCGCTGCCCATGATGTTCTCGCCGAGATAGCCCGCCGCGTAGGCCTCGCGCACGGCCTCGTGCAACCGCCGCAGAACGGGGACGACTTCACCCCGCAGGTAGATGAATGCATGCGACGACCTGATGGCGTAACACGCGATCACAATGCCCTCGATGAGGCTGTGCGGGTTCGCGAAGAGGAGCGGGATGTCCTTGCACGTCCCGGGCTCCGACTCGTCGGCGTTGACAACTAGATAGTGCGGTTTTCCATCACCCTGGGGAATGAACTGCCACTTCATTCCCGTCGGGAATCCCGCGCCGCCGCGCCCGCGCAGACCGGAGTCCTTGACGTACGCGATCAGGTCGTCCGGCGACATGGCGAGCGCCTTGCGGAGCCCCTCGTACCCTTCGTGCCTCCGGTAGACGTCCAGAGTCCAGGACCGGTCCTCGTCCCAGAAGGCCGACAGCACGGGTGCGAGCAGCTTCTCGGGGCTCGAGTCCTTGAGTTCGGGTGCCACGGTCATCACTCCCCCTCCTCGGCGGTAGGCCCGGCCGGGTGGTCGGGGTCGGAGACCGATGTGTCCTGCGGCGCGTCATGAGAACTGAGGTGCTCGGCCGGCGACGGCTCGTGCACCCGGTCCTGCGGTCCGTCGTGCGGACCGCCGTCGCGCGGATGGACCACGCGTGCGGGTGCGGCCTCTCCCCTTGCCAGGCGAAGGCCCACCAGCGAAGCGGGTCCCGCACTGCCGCTCTCCTCGACGGCCCCTGGCCGCTCGTCGGGGAAGCCGGCCAGGATCCGCGCGGTCTCCTTGAACGTGCACAGCCGCGCCCCGCGGGTGGGCTGCACGGGCCGTCCCGCGCGCAGGTCGTCGACCAGGCCCTTGGCGCTGCCCGGGGTCTGGTTGTCGAAGAACTCCCAGTTGACCATCACGACCGGCGCGAAGTCGCAGGCCGCGTTGCACTCGATGTGCTCCAGGGTGACCTTGCCGTCGTCGGTGGTCTCTCCGTTGCCGACGCCCAGGTGCTCCTGGAGGGTCTCGAAGATCGCGTCGCCGCCCATCACCGCGCACAGCGTGTTGGTGCACACGCCCACCTGGTAGTCACCGGAGGGCTTGCGGCGGTACATGGTGTAGAAGGTGGCGACGGCCGTGACCTCAGCCGTTGTCAGGCCCAGCATGTCCGCGCAGAAGTGCATTCCGGTGCGCGTGACATGGCCCTCCTCCGACTGCACGAGGTGGAGCAGCGGCAGCAGGGCGGACCGGGAGTCGGGGTAGCGCGCGATCACCTCGCGCGCGTCCGCCTCCAGCCGGGCCCGGACGTCGTCCGGGTACGCGGGTGCGGGCAGTTCGGGCATGCCCAGGCTGACGCCCCGCTCCGAAGAACTGGTGGTCACCGGTCGACACCTCCCATCACGGGGTCGATGGACGCGACGGCGACGATGACGTCGGCGACCTGGCCGCCCTCGCACATCGCCGCCATGGCCTGCAGGTTGGTGAAGGACGGGTCGCGGAAGTGGACCCGGTAGGGGCGGGTGCCTCCGTCGGAGACGGCGTGCACCCCGAGTTCGCCCTTGGGTGACTCGACGGCCGCGTACGCCTGTCCCGGCGGTACGCGGAAGCCCTCGGTGACCAGCTTGAAGTGGTGGATCAGGGCCTCCATGGAGGTGCCCATGATCTTCTTGATGTGGTCGAGGGAGTTGCCGAGTCCGTCGGGTCCCAGGGCGAGCTGGGCGGGCCAGGCGATCTTCTTGTCGGCGACCATGACCGGGCCGGGCTGGAGCCGGTCCAGGCACTGCTCGACGATCCCGAGCGACTGGCGCATCTCCTCCAGGCGGATCAGGAAGCGGCCGTAGGCGTCGCAGGAGTCGGCGGTCGGGACGTCGAAGTCGTACGTCTCGTAGTCGCAGTACGGCTGTGTCTTGCGCAGGTCGTGCGGCAGGCCGGTGGAGCGCAGGATCGGGCCCGTCGCGCCGAGGGCCATGCAGCCGGCCAGGTCGAGGTAGCCGATGTCCTGCATGCGCGCCTTGAAGATGGGGTTCCCGGTGGCGAGCTTGTCGTACTCCGGGAGGTTCTTCTTCATCTTCTTCACGAATTCGCGGATCTGGTCCACCGCGCCGGGCGGCAGGTCCTGGGCGAGTCCGCCGGGCCGGATGTACGCGTGGTTCATCCTGAGGCCCGTGATGAGCTCGTAGATGTCGAGAATCATTTCACGATCACGGAATCCGTAGATCATGATCGTGGTGGCGCCGAGCTCCATGCCGCCGGTGGCGATGCACACCAGGTGGGAGGAGAGCCGGTTGAGCTCCATCAGGAGTACCCGGATGATCTTGGCGCGCTCGGTGATCCGGTCCTCGATGCCGAGCAGCTTCTCGACGGCGAGACAGTAGGCGGTCTCGTTGAAGAAGGACGTGAGGTAGTCCATGCGCGTCACGAACGTGGTGCCCTGCGTCCATGTGCGGAACTCGAGGTTCTTCTCGATGCCGGTGTGGAGATAGCCGATGCCGCACCGGGCCTCGGTGACCGTCTCGCCCTCGATCTCCAGGATCAGGCGGAGCACTCCATGGGTGGACGGGTGCTGGGGACCCATGTTGACGACGATGCGCTCGTCGTCGGCGCGGGCCGCGGACTGGACGATCTCGTCCCAGTCGCCACCGGTGACCGTATATACGGTGCCCTCGGTGGTCTCGCGGGCGGATGCTGACTGCGTGCTCACGAGTACGACCTCCGCTGGTCCGGAGCCGGGATCTGGGCGCCCTTGTACTCGACGGGGATGCCGCCGAGGGGGTAGTCCTTGCGCTGCGGGTGGCCCTGCCAGTCGTCCGGCATCATGATCCGCGTCAGGGCCGGGTGACCGTCGAAGACGATTCCGAAGAAGTCGTAGGTCTCGCGCTCGTGCCAGTCGTTGGTCGGATAGACGCCGACCAGGGACGGGATGCGCGGCTCGCTGTCGGGGGCGCTGACCTCGAGCCGGATGAGCCGGTTGTGGGTGATCGAGCGCAGGTGGTAGACGGCGTGCAGCTCGCGGCCCTTGTCGTGCGGGTAGTGCACACCGCTGACGCCCGTACACAGCTCGAAGCGCAGGGCCGGGTCGTCGCGCAGGGTGCGGGCGACGCGGACCAGGTGCTCGCGTTCGATGTGGAAGGTGAGCTCGCCCCGGTCGACGACCGTCTTCTCGATGGCGTTGTCGGGGAGGAGTCCCTGTTCCTCCAGGGCGCCCTCCAGCTCGTCGGCGACCTCGTCGAACCAGCCGCCGTAGGGCCGGGCCGCCGGTCCCGGGAGTCGGACCGAGCGGACCAGGCCGCCGTAGCCGGAGGTGTCGCCGCCGTTGTCGGCGCCGAACATGCCGCGCTGGACGCGGATCTCCTCGCCGCCCTGGCCGCGCTGGCCGGGGAGGTTGGAGGCGGCGAGATCCTTCTCGGGGTTCACCCCGTTCGCGGACCCGTTCGCGCCGTTGGTGCCGTTCGCGTCGCTCACCGCAGCAGCCCCTTCATCTCGATCGTGGGCAGGGCCTTGAGCGCCGCCTCCTCCGCCTCACGGGCCGCTTCCTCGGCGTTCACGCCGAGCTTGGTGGACTGGATCTTCTGGTGGAGCTTGAGGATCGCGTCCATCAGCATCTCGGGCCGGGGCGGGCAGCCGGGGAGATAGATGTCGACCGGGACGATGTGGTCGACGCCCTGGACGATCGCGTAGTTGTTGAACATGCCGCCCGAGGAGGCACAGACGCCCATGGAGATCACCCACTTCGGGTTGGGCATCTGGTCGTAGACCTGCCTGAGCACCGGCGCCATCTTCTGGCTGACCCGGCCGGCGACGATCATCAGGTCCGCCTGGCGCGGCGAGCCGCGGAAGACCTCCATGCCGAAGCGCGCGAGGTCGTAGCGGCCGGCGCCGGTGGTCATCATCTCGATGGCGCAGCAGGCCAGGCCGAAGGTGGCCGGGAAGACGGACGCCTTGCGCACCCAGCCCGCGGCCTGCTCGACGGTGGTCAGCAGGAAGCCGCTCGGCAGCTTTTCTTCGAGTCCCATGTCTCTAAAAGCCCCTCAGTCCCATTCCAGGCCGCCGCGCCGCCATACGTACGCGTACGCGACGAAGACGGTGAGCACGAAGAGCAGCATCTCCACGAGCCCGAATACACCCAGGGCGTCGAAGGTGACGGCCCAGGGGTAGAGGAAGACGATCTCGATGTCGAAGACGATGAAGAGCATCGCCGTCAGGTAGTACTTGATGGGGAAGCGCCCGCCGCCGGCCGGCGTGGGGGTCGGCTCGATACCGCACTCGTAGGCCTCGAGCTTGGCCCGGTTGTACCGCTTCGGACCGATCAGCGTGGCCATGACCACGGAGAAGATCGCAAAGCCTGCCCCGAGGGCTCCCAGTACGAGGATGGGCGCATAGGCGTTCACCGCTCCTCGCTCCTCTCAGTCGGCACTGACTGCTGGCGGTTGCACTGGGCTCACATCCGCCTCACCGGTCCCTCGAGCCCCGCTCGTCCCGGGCGAAGATCGAGAATATGTGAAGCAGGTCACAAGCCCAACTGACTCGCATCTTATGCCTGCCGCTCTGTGATCTGCGACACGGGGTATTGCACAAGCTTTGTGATCTCCACCACCTGACGAAGGATCATGAAGTCGGATGATGAGTGATCTTCGTACGCGAAGCGTTCAGCTGATCACCAGAAGTGACATTTTCGCTCGTCATCGCAGGCCACAGAAGGCGTCTCCATATCAAGAGAGTTCCGTTGCATGCAAATTGGTGCTGGGCGCTGCGCACTGCTAGAGGGACGCGTTCACACATCAGAGGGAGGTCCGGGACGGGATGTGGACGCGGTGCGAATGCGTGCACGCGTTCACGAGCGGCCGACCGCGCGAGACGCCACCCTCCGGGTAGCCATTCCGTGACCTCCGCCACATCCATGAGAGGCGCCTGAGAACGGGGCTTGGCCATCGACCCCAACCGATGGTAGGTGCGGGGCAATTCGGACTTAATGATCAAAGGCCGTGATCAAGGGCTTGATCGCGAGGGTCCGCAATGTCCGTTACGGCGTCAATAAAGAGCGCCACACCCAGGATTTGTGGTCTCGATTGAGCAACTGTGGCGCAGCACACGTTTCTTGAAGATATGAAGGAGCCCCTGATACCGGTTGTTCCCATGCCCCACACCGCTCACATACGTAGCCACCGGAAGCCCCGCCGCAGCGCGTCCACGATCGCGATGCGGGCCGGAGTCGCCGGTGGCGTCCTCAGCACCCTGGCAGTCGCCGGGGCGTCCGGTTCGGCGAACGCTGCCGAGCCGGTGACGCAGACCCTCGAACTGCCCACCCTGACGGCCGACCTGGCCGCTCAGGTCGCCCAGTCCGCGGACGCCACGCAGCAGGCCGCCGCGAACTACCAGCTGCAGGCCGAGCGTGACGCGGCCGCCGCAAACGCCGCCAAGCAGGCCAAGTCGGACCTCGCCGAGGCGAAGCAGAAGGCGGCGGAGGCGAAGAAGAAGGCCCAGGAGGCCGCCCGCAAGGCCGCCGCCGCGCGCGCCTCCCGCAACGCGGAGCGGACGACACTCTCCACCACGGCGGGCACCAGCACCTCCGCCAGCACCTCCACGAGCACGTCCACGGCCACCGGTTCGGCCGCGGCCGTCGTCTCCTTCGTGAAGGCGCAGATCGGCAAGGCGTACGTCTCCGGCGCCACCGGCCCCTCGGCCTACGACTGCTCCGGCCTGGTGCAGACCGCCTTCAAGCAGGTGGGCATCAGCCTGCCGCGCGTCTCCCAGGACCAGTCGACGGCCGGCACCCAGGTGTCGCTGAGCAACCTGCAGCCGGGCGACATCCTGTACTGGGGCAGCGCGGGCAGCGCGTACCACGTCGCGGTGTACGTGGGCGACGGCATGTTCGTCGGCGCGCAGAACCCGTCCAGCGGCGTCGGGGAGCACCCGCTGTCGTACGACCCGCCGACCGGCGCCGTGCGGGTGCTCTGAGCACTCGGCACGCCTCTCACGCGCGTAGGGCCGCAGCCGCTCGGGGGCAGCGGCCCTTCCGCGTATCCCTCGCCTTCATTTTCAGGTCGACACGGGCGGGTTCGCCCCATACGGTTCATCCCAGGTCGAAGGTGTTGGGCAGCCCCAGCCGGTAGCGCAGTTCGTCGACACGTTTGAGGGGCTCCATCTCGGGCGGGCGGTACAGCTCCCAGATCCGGCAGCGCGCCATGCCCGAATTGTCCGCGTCCAGGAGTGCGTTGACGGCCCGTCGCGCGGACTCGTTGGCGCCCTCCATCGTCGCGAGGTCCACATCCGTCCGGACGTAGTCCCCGGCGAGGAAGAAGTTGGGCACCGCCGTCTTCGCCGACGGGCGGTTGTACAGCGTGCCCGTGGGGTGGATGAGGAGCTGTTCGCGGTTCTGCGGGTCGGGGCCGCCCAGGGCGGTCACCGCGGGGTCCATGAACCAGCCGAGCCGGTCCTCGTCCCTGAGCGTCGTCTTGCCGGAGTCGTTCACCCCGTCCTTCAGCTGGGCCCAGAGCTCGGCGACGATCTCGTCCTTGGTGCACGCGCGGGCCGTTTTGCCATACAGGATGCCCGGCTTGTCCCACTCGGAGATGATCACGGAGAGGCAGTCGTGGGCCTGTCCGTCCCCGTAGTCACTCGAAAAGTCCCGTACGTCCCAGAACTGGGCCTGGCCGATGCCCGTCACCGCCCAGGGTGAGTCGAGGCAGTTGACGTGCCCGTGGACCACGGGTGTGGGTGTACGCAGATAGAACTGGACACCGGTCATCCAGTCGGTCTTCAGCGCGTCGCACCGGCCCAGCTGGGGATCGGCGGCGCGCAGGGCGGGCCCCCAGGTCGCACGGGCGTGTTCGACGGGCATCGCGGAGACGTAGTGGTCGGCGGTGATCGTGCGCTCCCGGCCTCCGTCACGGGCCGACACGCGCACGCCGGTCACCCGGCCGCCCTCGTGGATCACCTCCCGCACCTGTGTCCCGAGGACGAACTGGACGCCGAGCGAGCGCAGGTGCGCCTCCCAGGGGTCGATCCAGGCCTCGTTGGTCGGGGCGTTGAGGACGCGGTCGATGTCCGCGTCGCCGTCCATGCCCCGGCCGAGCAGGCCCCACAGGAGCAGGGCCTCGATGATGACGCGGCCGACCGTGCGGGTGGAGGCGATCTCGGCGCGGGTCGCCACCAGGTTGCGGGTCTGACCGATGCCGAGGAGGACCTGGTACTCGCCGCTCATCTCGCCGGCCCTGATGAAGTCCCACCACGCCGTCTTCTCCCACTGGTCCTCACGGCGCGCGTCGCAGCTGGTGAGGTGGACCAGCACACGGTCGGCGAAGTAGGCGGCCTCGTGGGCCGGGAGGCGGGTGCCGAGGTCCAGGACGGACAGGATCTGGTCGCGGAGCCAGGACGGGGTGATGTCGCCGGGCGCGGGCGGGGTGGTGACGCGCCGCAGGGGGAAGTGCAGGTCCGGCCGGCCGGAGCCGCGGGCGAACAGGGCCTCCGTGCCGCTGCGGAGGTTGCCGTGGACGCCGCCGGCGTTGCCGGGCACGGGGATGCGGCGCATGGTGTCCGGCAGGTTCCGGTAGAAGCCGGGGAAGAAGCGGAAACCGTGTTCGCCGGGGAGCGGTGTGCGGCCGCCGGCGCCCGTGCCGGGGACGTCCATCGAGCGGGCCTTGCCGCCGAGGTGGTCGTAGTACTCGTAGACGGTGACGGCGTAGCCGCGTTCGGCGAGTTCCTGGGCGGCGCTGAGCCCGGAGACTCCGCCGCCGAGCACGGCGACCCGCTTGCCGGCGGCCGGGGTCGCCGCGGCCGCCGGTGAGGCCGCCCCTGAGGCGGCGGCACCGGCCGCACCGGCGGCGAACGTTCCCGCGGCCGCCGTCAGGAAGCCTCTCCGGGAGGGCCCGACGTGTCCGACGTGTCCCTGTGGCTGCTCCGCGTGTTCTGTTGTCATGAGAACCGGAGGGTAGGGAGGGGCTCCGGTTGCCGGAAGCCCGCGCCCCTGTCACCCACAGCATCCTCACAAACACAGGGAGACACGGTCATGCCGAGTGTGTTCGTTCAAGGCGCCCCCGCCGACCACTACCCGCGCTACGCCCCCGAGGCCGGGCGCGGTGCGGTGCGCCGGATCACCGAGGTCGGCGAGGAGGTCCTGCACAGGCCCTGCCGGGACGTCACCGAGTTCGGGCCCGACCTCGCCGCGCTCATCGACGACATGTTCCTCACCATGTACGTCGCCGAGGGAGCGGGACTGGCGGCGAATCAGGTGGGGGTCGATCTGCGCCTGTTCGTGTACGACTGCCCCGATGACGACGGAATCCGGCATGTCGGGCACATTGTCAATCCGGTACTGGAATCTCCCCCCGCCGGGCGGCGGCTGATCGACGAGGACGAGGGGTGCCTGTCCGTGCCGGGTGCCGTGATGGCCGTACCGCGGCCCGAGCATGCCGTCGTGCGCGGGCAGGACAAGGACGACGGCCCCCTTCTCATCGAGGGCACGGGGTACTTCGCGCGCTGCCTCGCTCACGAGACCGACCACACCAACGGCCACATCTACCTGGACCGGCTCTCGAAGCGGGAGAAAAAGGACGCGCTGCGGCAGATGGCGGACCGGCGGGACGAGGTGTTCGCCCGCCGGGCCGCCAGGGTCGAGGAGCTGAGCCGGGCCTAGCCCCCGTCGGCGCTCACGCCTTCGGCGCCACCTTGCTCAGGCCGTTGATGATGCGGTCCATCGCGTCGCCGCCCGTCGGGTCGGTGAGGTTCGCGAGCAGCTTCAGGGTGAACTTCATCAGCAGCGGATGGGAGAGGCCGCGCTGGGTGGCGATCTGCATGACCTTCGGGTTGCCGATGAGCTTCACGAAGGCGCGGCCGAGGGTGTAGTAGCCGCCATAGGTGTCCTTGAGGACGCGCGGGTAGCGCTGCAGGGCGATCTCGCGCTGGGCGGGCGTGGCCCGCGCGTGGGCCTGGACGATGACGTCGGCGGCGAGCTGGCCGGACTCCATGGCGTAGGCGATGCCCTCGCCGTTGAAGGGGTTGACCAGGCCGCCGGCGTCGCCGACGAGCAGCAGGCCCTTGGTGTAGTGGGGCTGGCGGTTGAAGGCCATGGGCAGGGCGGCGCCGCGGATCGGGCCGGTCATGTTCTCCGGGGTGTAGCCCCAGTCCTCCGGCATGGACGCGCACCAGGCCTTGAGGATCTCGCGCCAGTCCAGCTCCTTGAAGGCGGCCGAGGTGTTGAGCACGCCGAGGCCCACGTTGGAGGTGCCGTCGCCCATGCCGAAGATCCAGCCGTAGCCGGGCAGCAGGCGGTCCTCGGCGCCGCGGCGGTCCCACAGCTCCAGCCAGGACTCCAGGTAGTCGTCCTCGTGGCGCGGGGAGGTGAAGTAGGTACGCACCGCAACGCCCATCGGGCGGTCCTCGCGGCGGTGCAGGCCCATCGCGAGGGACAGGCGCGTGGAGTTGCCGTCGGCGGCGACGACGAGCGGCGCGTGGAAGGTGACCTCGCGCTTCTCCTCGCCGAGTTTGGCGGTCACGCCGGTGATGCGGCCGGTGCGGTCGTCGACGACGGGTCCGGAGACGTTGCAGCGCTCGTAGAGGCGGGCGCCGGCCTTCTGGGCGTTGCGGGCGAGCTGCTCGTCGAAGTCGTCGCGCTTGCGGACGAGGCCGTAGTTCGGGAAGGACGCGAGATCGGGCCAGTCGAGCTGGAGGCGGACACCGCCACCGATGATCCGCAGGCCCTTGTTGCGCAGCCAGCCGGCTTCCTCGGAGATGTCGATGCCCATCGCCACGAGCTGCTTGACGGCGCGCGGGGTCAGGCCGTCGCCGCAGACCTTCTCCCGCGGAAACTCGGTCTTCTCCAGCAGGAGGACGTCGAGTCCGGCCTTGGCGAGGTGGTAAGCGGTGGTGGAGCCGGCTGGCCCCGCGCCCACGACGATCACATCGGCGGTGTTGTCGGAGAGGGGCTCGGTCACGGCGGGATCTCCCCAAGGTTCAAAATCTGCGTGCCGACCGGCACTGGACATGGGCAGTCTATTCAGCAGAATTGATCACCCGGCTGAAGGGCTGCCCCGTGAACCGAGCTCTCCCCGCAGTACGGCTGCGTGTGCCCATCGACGAGGACGCGTTCACCTGGCATCAGGTCTTCGCCGACCCCGAGGTCATGGAGTTCCACGGCGGCAAGGCCGCCGAACTCTCGGTCTACGAGGAGCTGACCGCGCGCCAGCGCCGGCACGACGCGGAGCGGGGGTTCTGCCTGTGGTCGGTGCTGGGAGACTCCGGGGACGTGGTCGGCTTCACCGGTGCCCAGCCCTGGCCGTACGCGTGGGGGCCGACGGGCGAGATCGAGATCGGCTGGCGGCTCGGGCGGGCGCACTGGGGCCGGGGATATGCCACGGCGGCGGCCGAGGAGACACTCCACCGGCTGCGGGCGGCGGGTGTGCCGCACGTGGTGGCGATGGTCGACGCGCGCAACGCACGTTCCATCGCGGTCACCCGGCGGCTCGGCATGCGCCTCGCGGAGACGTTCGCGACCCCGTCCTCGGAACGGCAGGGGCACTGCTACCGACTTGATCTGTGACGTAGAGTAATCAACTGTTACAGAAAGCCACATGGCGCTTCCGGGTGGCATGCGCCCGAGTTACCCTGCCAGTACCGCTGGGGGTGACATCTGTGCGCATAACACCCAAAACACCCGAACTGCGCGTTCCTCGTCTGGTCGGTCTGATGGCCATGGACGCGCGCGAAACGGCCCGGGCGCGGGGCCTGCTCCTCAACGCGCCGGACCGCCCGGACTTCCACCACACGGTCGTCGACTACGTCGTGCGCCAGTATCCGCCGCCCGGCGCCGAGGTGCCGCCGGACTCGATGGTGTACGTGTGGTTCGACTTCGGTGAGGGCGAGGGCGGCGGGGGCGTGCGCGAACCACGCATCCCACGGCCGCCCGCAGGCGGACTGCAGCGCGAACTGGGGGAGCCCGGGGACGCCTTCGAGATGATCAACCGCTGAACCGCCCGAAGGGGTTCAGCTCTCCTTGAAGCCCCGGTGCAGCACGACCACACCGCCGGTGAGGTTGCGCCAGGCCACCTTCGACCAGCCCGCCTTGCACAGCCGTTCGGCGAGGGCGGGCTGGTCGGGCCAGGCACGGATGGACTCGGCGAGGTAGACGTAGGCGTCCGGGTTCGAGGACACCGCGCGCGCGACCGACGGCAGGGCGCGCATCAGGTACTCGGTGTAGACGGTCCGGAAGGGCGCCCACGTCGGGTGCGAGAACTCGCAGATCACCACTCGTCCGCCGGGCCGGGTCACCCGGTGCATCTCGCGCAGCGCCGCGTCCGTGTCCTGCACGTTGCGCAGCCCGAAGGAGATGGTGACGGCGTCGAAGGTGTCGTCCTTGAACGGCAGCCTCGTCGCGTCACCCGCCGTGAACGGCAGCCAGGTGTGCTTCCTCTTGCCGACCTGGAGCATCCCAAGGGAGAAGTCGCACGGGACCACGTACGCGCCCGTCTGCGCGAAGGGCAGCGAGGAGGTCGCCGTACCGGCCGCGAGGTCGAGGACCTTCTGCGCGGGGCGCGCGTCGACCGCCTTCGCCACCTCTCTGCGCCAGCGCCGGTCCTGGCCGAGCGACAGCACGTCGTTCGTCAGGTCGTACCGTTCCGCCACGTCGTCGAACATCGAGGCGACTTCGTGCGGCTGCTTGTTCAGGGAGGCGCGGGTCACCCGCCCATTCTTGCAGCACCGCATCCCGGGATCAGTCGCGGCTTCTTCCTTGCGGCCACGTCCTCCACCCAGCCGCACGCCAGGACGAAGACGGCGATCAGCATCCAGCCGATGCCGAACATGAACCACTGGCTGTCCGGCGGCAGGCACTTCTCGAAGGCCGGCACCTCCCAGAAGCGGAGGGTCATGCCGGTGGCCCTGCGGTGGGCGGCCTGGAGGCGGGCGGTGGTGGCAGCGGCGCCCGGCTGGTTCGGCGCGGTTCCGGTTCGGGTGCCGGGCTCGGTGCCGGTCACCCCGCCCGTGCCGGCCGCTCCGGCCTCCGCGGCGCCGGCCGTCCCGGTACCCGTACCGGATCCGGCCGTACCGGATCCCGTACCCGCCTGCCCCTGTCAGCCGGCGGCCACGGTCGCGCACACCGACACGGACGGGGTGGCGATGATCGAGGACACGGCCACAGGCGCGGACACGGACGGGGTGACGGTGACCGAGGAAGCGGACACCGATGCGGACGGGGTGGCGGTGACCAAGGGCGGCCCCGACGGGGTGCCGCTCGGGAGGGCCGCCCGGCGGCCGATCCCGCCCTGCGGGCGGATGTCGCCGGGGGCCTGGCCGCCCTGGGCGTTGCCGAAGGGGAACAGCGAGGACGGGGTGAGCGAGGTGCCCCAGCCCATGAAGGCGGCGCCGAGTACACCCGCGTACGGGAGGCAGACGACACCGACGAGCAGGCCGCTACGGCGCAGTACCTTCGATCGGCGTCCGGTGGAGTCAACGACACACGAGCCCCTCGGTGGACCCGTTGCCATGTTTGCGGCGGCGACCACGCCTGGCGGCGCGATTTTCGATGGCGGGTTCGGACTCCATTCCTCGAATATCAGGCAGCTTTTATGTTGCTCTTTCTCGGGAATTCTCGCGAGCCACCGATGAGGATGCCTCCTACCTGTCGCTTTCCTGAGAGACTCGATGAGGAGGTTACCGCAAAAAAGGACGTACAGTGCGAAAAAAGGGCGATTGATACTTATCGGCGCCGACCGTTCCGTCCCCGCATGTGAGAGATTCCCGTGTCGGTGTGGTCCTCCTTCCGCGACCGGCCGTGCGAGGACGGGGAGAGCGCGCAGGACGACGCGGCGACCGACTGCAGCGGTGTGCGCCAGAGTTCGGGGGCGTTCGGGGAGGCGTTCGCGGGCTGATTCCTACCGACGGCGGTACAGCAGCCGCCCGTCGACGACCGTCGCCACACAACTCGCCGCCCCGCGCTCGGCGAGGGCGGCCGCGTCCGGGGCATCGAACACGGCGAAGGTAGCGGCCGTCCCGGCGTACGGCAGCAGAGGCATGAGGGTCGCCTCCGCGAGGCTCCGCCCCGCCAGCGGATCGAGGGTCGCCGGCCCCACAGGAGCCTCGAACCGCTCCTCCAGCGTCAGCCCCGCCCGCCGCACGGCGTCCACCACGGCAGTCCGCCGCAGGCACCCGGCCACCGCGACCGTCCCGTGCGCCAGCATCCGCTGCACCCCGCGCCGCGCGCTCGCGCTCCAGCGGGTGTCGGTCATGGCGAGCGTGGCGAGGGCCTCGCCCGTCAGCGGCTCGGTGCCCAGCGCGTCGGCCTCACGCGGGTCGGGATGGTAGGCCTGCTCAAGGAGTTCGGGCCCGTAGGGATTCAGCAGCCCCGGCGTGAGCAGCCCCGGCCAGCGCCGTACGCGAGCCGTCGGATGCGCGGCCACGAGTTCGTCGTACGAGCCGACCGACGCGATCGCCCGCCCCTCGACGAGGATCGCGCCGCCGGGCATCGGAGCCTGCCGCGGATCGCCGCTGACGAGCAGGTCCGCGGCGTGGATCGTCAGCACGGCATGCTCAGTTGGACGCCAGCAGCTTCAGCTCGGGGTGGGCCGTGCCGCCCTCGATGGCCGTGGAGGAGATGTGGGAGACCACGCGGTCGTCGACGGGGTCGTTCGCCGGGTCGTCGTGCACGACGAGGTGCTCGTAGGTCGTGGAGCGCTGCGCCGGGACGCGGCCCGCCTTGCGGATGAGGTCGATGATCTCGAGCCGGTTGGAGCGGTGCTTGGCGCCGGCCGAGGAGACCACGTTCTCCTCCAGCATGATCGAGCCGAGGTCGTCCGCGCCGTAGTGCAGGGAGAGCTGGCCGACCTCCTTGCCGGTGGTCAGCCAAGAGCCCTGGATGTGCTGGACGTTGTCGAGGAAGAGGCGGGCGATCGCGATCATCCGCAGGTACTCGAAGAGGGTCGCCTGGGTGCGGCCCTTCAGGTGGTTGTTCTCGGGCTGGTATGTGTACGGGATGAACGCGCGGAAGCCGCCCGTGCGGTCCTGCACGTCCCGGATCATCCGCAGGTGCTCGATGCGTTCGGCGTTGGTCTCGCCCGTGCCCATGAGCATGGTGGACGTCGACTCCACGCCCAGCTTGTGCGCGGCCTCCATGATCTCCAGCCAGCGCTCGCCGCTCTCCTTCAGCGGGGCGATGGCCTTGCGCGGCCGCTCGGGCAGGAGTTCGGCGCCGGCGCCGGCGAAGGAGTCGAGACCCGCCTCGTGGATGCGGGTGATGGCCTCCTCCACCGAAACACCGCTGATCCGGGCCATGTGCTCGACCTCGGACGCGCCCAGCGAGTGGATCACCAGCTGCGGGAACGCGTCCTTGATGGCCTTGAAGTGCTTCTCGTAGTACTCGACGCCGAAGTCCGGGTGGTGGCCGCCCTGGAACATGATCTGGGTGCCGCCCAGCTCGACGGTCTCGGCGCAGCGGCGCAGGATGTCGTCGAGGTCGCGGGTCCAGCCCTTGGCGGTGTCCTTGGGGGCGGCGTAGAAGGCGCAGAACTTGCACGCCGTGACGCACACGTTCGTGTAGTTGATGTTGCGCTCGATGATGTACGTCGCGATGTGCTCGATGCCCGCGTACTTGCGGCGGCGTACGGCGTCGGCGGCGGCACCCAGCGCGTGCAGGGGCGCGTCGCGGTAGAGGACGAGCGCCTCATCGGGCGTGATGCGTCCGCCCGCTGCTGCTCGGTCGAGCACGGCTGTGACATCGAAAGAAGCGAGGTCGGCCTTCTCGGTCACCGGGCGTCCCTTTCGTCAAGGGTTGTGGACGGACCGAACCAGCCTACGCCAGCGGTGTCGGCCGCCTGCCGTCAGGCCGCGTACGCGCCGATCAGCAGTCCCGCGAAGGCTCCCGCGATGAGGAAGGGCCCGAAGGGGATCGCCGTCTTGCGTCCCGCTCGCCGGGCGAGGACGAGTGCGCCGCCGTACAGCGCGCCGAGCAGGAAGCCGGCGAAGGTGCCGAGCAGGACGGTCGGCCAGCCGTACCAGCCCAGGACGGCGCCCATGCCCAGCGCCAGCTTCACATCGCCGAAGCCCATGCCGGCCGAATTGATGAGGAACAGCACGAAGTAGCCGCCGCCGAGCGCGAGGGCACCGTACAGCGCGGTGAGCCAGTCACCGGCGTGCTCGGGCAACAGCGCGGCCAGGCCGAGCAGGCCGGGCGCGGCGGCCGCGAGCGGCAGGGTCAGCGGGTCGGGAAGCCGCCGCACGCGCAGGTCCACGGCGGCCAGCAGCACCCACACCGGCGCGAGCAGCAGCCAGACGGCCAGTTCGGGCCGGGTACCGGTGGCGGCGGCGAGGGCGGCACAGGTGAGGGCGGTGGCGGCGGTGAGGAGGAGGGCGGAGGGGGCGTACGGCGCCTCCACCGGCACCTCCCCCACCTCCACCGGCACCTCCCCCACCTCCACCGGCACCTTCTCCGGCCCCTCGACCGGCGCCTTCACCGGATCCTCGCCGGTGTCCGCCGCCGCCATCCGCGTCTCCGCGGCCCGCGCGCACTGCCCGCACCGCACCCGGCCGAGCCACCCGGAGATCGGATGACCGTCCGGACACCGCTCCCGCCACGGCTCCTCCTCCGGGACGGCGAAGCGGTACGCGGCCCGGGGCAGCAGCGCGCCTGCCGCCGAGCCCCACAGCGCGGCGACGAGGACCAGGACCCCCGTGCTCACCCCGCCGGTGCTCATCGCGACGACTCGCCGGGGAGCACGTCTGTCGAACTCGTGGTGCCGCGTCGCGCCATGGCGGGTGCCGTCCGTCCCTGAATCGTGTCGGGGGGGGAATCCAATGGAGTGCCGCCGGTCTCAGACGGCCGGCATCGCGTAGACCTCCTGACCGCCGGTCACCAGCAACCGGTTGCCCGCCAGGGCGATCTGCCAGTAATCGGTGGCGTCCGTGCTGTCGACCCAGGTCCAGCGGACCTTGCCGGTCCTGGCATCCAGCGCGATGATGCCGCCGCCCAGCGCGCCGGCGGCCGCGTACAGCGTCGTCCCGGCCTTCAGGAACGTCTCCCGCACCGCGCGGTTGCCCTCCTCGCAGAGCCAGATCCGCCCGGCGTTCTTGAGGTCGACGGCCCAGATGCCTCGGTCGTAGTCACTGACGTAGACCACGCCGTCGACGACGGTGGGGTTCTTGAAGCCGCGGCGGCCGTTCGGCGACAGCGTCCAACGCGTCCTGCCGGTCTCGAGTTCCACGGCCGTCAGCTTCTCGCCCGGCAGGAACACCACCCCGTCCGCGGCCGTGGGCTGCCAGGTCCAGTCGTCGCCGATCTTCCTGGTCCACAACTGCTCGCCCGTGGCGGTCTCGCGCACGGTGAGGTTGTACTTGGAGTCGGCGTAGACGAGGTACTTGCCGGAGACGGTGCCCTGGACGTCGTAGTCCTTGGTGCCCCAGTCACGTCGCTGCAGCCAGGCGGTCCTGCCGGTGGTGTGGCTGACCGCCGCCACGGCCGTACGGTAGTTGGTGGCGCTCTTGGCCTGGCCGTAGTCGGTCAGGGTGACATAGACGTTCTTGTCGTCGATGGCGATGGTCCGCTCGATGCTCAGCTGCTTGCCGAGCCGGCTGCGCCAGGCCTCGTCCCCGGTCGTGACGTCGTAGGCGACCAGGACGCCGTCGTAGTCGCCGTCGCCGAGGAACACCTTGCCGCCGTGGAAGAGAAGCTGGGCTCCCGAGCGGCAGATCCCCTTCCTGGACCAGCGGGGGCTGCCCGTCTTCACGTCGTACGCCACCAACGGGTCGCCGCTGACCAGCAGCAGCCCGTCGTGGGTGAGGAGCGGTACGTCGGTCGCCGTGCTGTCCTCGTCGGCGGTCCTGTGCCACAGCGGCTGGGGTGACACCCCGGCGGGCGGGGTGGTGAAGGTCTCGTCGGCCGGCCGGGCCGAACCGCCGTGGCCGCCCGCGTCGGTGGAGGCGCCGGTGCTGCCGTCCTTCCGGCCGAGCCACCACGCCGTGCCCCCGCCGGCCACGGCGACGGCGGCGGCACCGCCGAGGGCGTAGGAGAGGGCGCGGCGGCGGGAGGGGACCGGGGAAGAGGCGTCCGCGGCGCCCAGCCGGACGGTGCCGGGTTGCGGGGTGTCATACCCGGGGGCGGCCGTCCCGTGGCCGGCCGACCGCGCCGCCGGATAGCCGTACCCGGCCCCGGGCGTGGCCGCCGGTGGCGTCCCGTATCCCGCCCCGGGCGCACCTGCCGGCGGCGTCCCGTAGCCGGCCGGTGGCGCCGGCGGATATCCGTAGCCCGCCGCGGGGGCGCCCGCCGGTGGCTGTGCGCCGGACGGCATGGCCGGGGCCGGGCCGAAGAACGCGGCGGCCGGTGCGCCCGGCTGCTGGGGCGCCTCCAGGTCCAGGATCCCGGCCGCGTGGGTGGCGATGGTGGAGGCCACCGCCGAGGGCAGCCAGTCGCTGAGTACGCCTTCGACGCCCTGCGGGGCCAGCGCCGCCACGATCTCGGCGGGGCCGGGCCGGGCGGCCGGGTCCTTCAGCAGACAGGCCCGCAGCAGCCCGAGCAGGGTCTGCGGTGTGCCGGTCAGCTCGGGTTCGCCATGGACGACCTGGTAGAGCATCGCCGCGTGCGAGGCGGCACCGTCGCCGAAGACGGTGCGGCCGGTGGCCGCGAAGGCGAGTACGGCGCCCAGGGAGAAGACGTCGCCCGCCGGTCCGACGTCCTGGCCCAGCGCCTGCTCCGGGGGCAGGTAACCGGGCGAGCCGACCACGACTCCCGTCTGGGTCATACGGTTTCCGTCCACCGCCCGCGCGATGCCGAAGTCGATGACGCGGGGGCCGTCGGCGGCCAGGAGGACGTTCGACGGCTTGAGGTCCCGGTGGATGAGTCCCGCCGCGTGGATCTCCTGGAGGGCGGCCGCGAGTCCGGCGCCCAGCGCGCGGACGGTGTGCTCGGGCAGCGCGCCGTGCGCGGCCACGACGTCCGTCAGGTCCGGGCCGAGCACGTACGAGGTCGCCAGCCACGGCAACGGCGCGTCCGGGTCGGCGTCCACCACCGAGGCGGTGTACTGGCCGGAGACCGCCTGGGCGATCTCCACCTCGTGCCGGAAACGGCGGCGGAAGTCGGCGTCGGCTGCGAGATCGGGGTGTACGACCTTCACGGCGACGGTGCGGCCGCCGGGCGAGCGGGCCAGGTAGACCCGGCCCATGCCGCCGGCTCCGAGCCTGCGCAGCATGCGGTAGCTGCCCAACTCCCGCGGATCGTCCGGCCGCAGTGTCTCCATGGCGGGCGTTCCCCGTCCTTCCCCGTTGCGATGCTTTGCGCTGCTTCGCTCTGCGTGCTGATGCCTTGCCGGGCCGACGGCCGGTGCGAAGCGGCGCGGTTGGCGTGCGCCGACGCGGACACAGTAGTGACCGCCAGGAGGGCGGGGTGACGGGGCGTTGCCGAAACCGTGGTCGGGTACTAGCCGACCTTGGACATCCGCGAGACCGGATTGCCCTCGGCCGAACTGTCCGAGGAGTACCGGAGGTCGTCGCCCACCGGCGTCAACTCCACCGGATGAGGTGCGGGATCGCAACCGGCGTGGTTGTCCTCGGCGCCCACCGAGCTCGCCACGATGGCCGTCTTCGTCACCTTCTCCAGGGTGAGGATGTCGGTGCAGACGGCTCCGAGCTGGTCGGTCTGCTTGAGCCGCCCCAACTCCTGGCCGCGGCCCGCCTGATGGACGGTGAGCCGGAAGGTGCCCATGGGCAGGCTGCCGCCGAGTCCGGTGGCCTGGCCCTCCCAGGTGCCGAGGTAGCGGGCGGGGATCGCGCCCGCCTGGCCTTCGCTCCGGCTGGGTGCCGGGGAGTCCGCGCCCGGCGTGGGGCTCGGCCCCTGGGTCTGACCGTCGGCCGGCTGCGAGGCCGACGCCGAGCGGGAGGCGGCCGGTGCGCTGCCCGCCGTGTCGTTGTCACCACCGGCCCATGGCCGCAGCAGAGCCCCGAGACCCACGACCGCCCCGGCCAGCGCTCCCGCCACGGCCAGCACGACCGTGCAGCTCACCCGCCGCCCGCGCCCGCTCTCCCCCGGCACGGAGGTGGCCGCCGCACTGACGCTGACCTTGCCGGGAACAGGCACCGCACCCCGCGGTCCGGGCACTCCGGTCGGCTCCACGCCCGAGGTGCCGGACCCCGCGGCCGGAGTACCCGAAGAAGCGGCCGGTGGACCCGAGGAAGCGGCCGGTGGACCCGACGGCACGGCGGGAGCCCCGGAGGGCACGGCGGGAACCCCGGACGGAGTCATCAGCGGAGCCGGCCCGAACACCCCTGCTGCCGACCCGGAACCGCCCGAACCCCCTCCGAACTGCCCTGCCGGAACGACGAAACCGCCCGAACCCGCTCCGAACTCCCCTGCGGGAACGGCGAACCCGCCCGAACCGTTTCCGTGCCCACTGGAGGCCGCATCCGACTCCCCGCCGCCCGGTGCCACGCCCGAATTCCCGCCCACCGAAGGACCGCTGAACTCCACCAGGCCCGAGGGAGCCGTCTCCGTGGTGTCCAGGTTGAGCAGGTGTACGGCGCTTCGGCTGACCTGCTCCACCAGCGCCCCCGGCAGCCAGCCACCCGCGACCAGCCGGGCGGCGCCCTCGGGGGCGAGCCGGCGGGCCAGCTCGGCGGGGGTCGGGCGGGCTGCCGGGTCCTTGGCCAGGCAGGCGGCCGCCGATTCCCGCAACGCGCCGGTCAGCGCGCCCAGTTCCGGCTCCTCGTGGACGACCTTGTAGAGCAGCGCGGCCGAGGAGTCGCCGGGGAACGGTGGCTCACCGGTCGCCGCGTAGGCCAGCACCGCGCCGAGGGAGAAGATGTCGGCCGCCCCGGTGACACCCTTGCCGAGGATCTGCTCGGGGGACATGTAGCCGGGCGAGCCGACGGAGACGCCGGTCGACGTCAGGGACGCCCTACCGTCCGTGGCCCGGGCGATGCCGAAGTCGATGAGGAGCGGGCCGTCCAGGGTCAGCAGGACGTTGGAGGGCTTCACGTCCCGGTGGACGAGACCCAGTTCGTGCACCGCGGTCAGGGCCTCGGCCAGGCCCGCGCCCAGGGCCCGTACGGTGTGCGCGGGCAGCGGGCCGCCATCGGTGACGGCGGCGGCGAGGGACGGCCCGGCCGCGTAGGCGGTGGCGACCCAGGGCACGGCGGCCTCCGGGTCCGCGTCGAGGACGGGCGCGGTCCAGGCACCGCCGACCCGGCGGGCGGCCTCGACCTCGCGCCGGAAGCGGGCCCTGAACTCCTCGTCGAGCGCGAAGTGCGGGTGCACGATCTTCACGGCGACCGTGCGGCCGCCCGCGCTGCGGCCCAGGTAGACCCGGCCCATGCCGCCGGAGCCGAGCCGGCCGAGCAGCCGGTAGGGCCCGACGGCGGCCGGTTCGTCGGCTCCGAGCGGCTGCATGGCGTCCACCTCTCCCCCGCAACGCCTCACTGCCCGCAGCCTAGTGCCGTGGCGGTTACGGCTGAAGCAGCTCCACCTTCACGTCCGCCGGGAAGCCGGTCGTCGGGCCGACCCGGCGGGCGAACTCGGCGACCGCGTCCAGCTGCGGCCCGCCGAAGCGGAAGTCGAGGGTGGTGAAGTACTGCTCCAGCGTGGCCTCGTCGAAGGACTCCCAGCGGGCGGCCTGCTCGGCGACCTTGCCGACCTCCTCCAGGGAGAGGTTGCGGGAGGCGAGGAAGGCCTCGTGGACCTTGCGGGTGATGAACGGCTCGCGCTCCGCGTAGTCGCGCCGGGCCGCCCAGACCGCGAAGACGAACGGCAGGCCCGTCCACTCCTTCCACAGCGCGCCGAGGTCGTGCACCTCGAGGCCGTAGCGGGGTCCGTCGAGGAGGTTGGCGCGCAGGGCGGCGTCGCCGATGAGGACGGCGGCCTCCGCCTCCTGCATCATCAGGCTGAGGTCGGGAGGGCAGGTGTAGTAGTCGGGCCGCACGCCGTACCGCTCGGCCAGCAGGAGCTGTGCGAGGCGGACGGAGGTGCGCGAGGTGGAGCCGAGGGCGACCCGGGCGCCGTCCAGCCGGTCGAGCGGGACCTGCGAGACGATCACGCAGGACATCACGGGGCCGTCGCAGCCGACGGCGATGTCCGGGAAGGCGACCAGATCGTCCGCGTTGCGCAGGAACTCCACGAGGGTGACGGGCCCGATGTCGAGGTCGCCGCGCACGAGCTGCTCGCTGAGCTTCTCCGGGGTGTCCTTGGTCAGCTCGAAGTCGAGGAGAGTGCCGGTTCTCGCGAGCCCCCAGTAGAGGGGCAGGCAGTTCAGGAACTGGATGTGGCCGACGCGCGGCCGGGTGCGAGAATTGTCCACATCGCGAGACTAGACCCCGTGCTGTACCGTGCCGGGACCGGCCCCACCGTCAACCCACCCGTCCGGCGTTCAAACATTCGGGTGAAGTGATCTTGCCCTCTATTGCTTTCGGCTGCCCGCGTGCTAGGCTCGCCGCAAGTTGCAGTTTGGTTTCCCTTGCAGTACAGAGCCTGCGGAGCATGTAACCGCAGGCTCTCGTCGTTTTCAGACGAATGCAGTTGTGCAGCACCGTTTCGCACGTGCAGGTTCTGGAGCAGGGCAACCCTTTTGGGCCCAAGGAGGGCTTATGGCTACCGGAACCGTTAAGTGGTTCAACGCCGAAAAGGGCTTTGGCTTCATCGCCCAGGAGGGCGGCGGCCCCGACGTCTTCGTTCACTACTCCGCGATCAACGCCTCCGGCTTCCGCTCCCTCGAGGAGAACCAGCAGGTGAGCTTCGACGTGACGCAGGGCCCGAAGGGTCCTCAGGCGGAGAACGTCACCCCCGTCTGATCACTGCCTGATCGCAGAACCTGAGTGCAGTACCCAAGGAGCCCCACGCCGTTCGGCGAAGGGGCTCCTGCCTTTTCCGGCCCGCTCCCTCGGTGCATTCTCGGCGAATTCGCTACGTGTGCTGCATGACCAGGACGAAGATCGTGCCCGGCGTCAGTGCCTCGTACGAGTGAGCCACGTCCCCCCGATGGGTCAGGTAATCGCCGGGTTCGAGTTCGACTTCCTCCCCGGCCGGTCCCGCCTTCACCCGGCCCGTACCGACGATCAGATGCTCGACCGTGCCCGGAATGTGCGGTTTCGCCACACGTGCCGCGCCCGGTTCCATCCGGATGCGATAGATGTCGCGCCGGGCACCGGGAGGACTCGCCGCCAGCAGGGTGCCGACGAAGGTGGCCTGCTCCGAGGCGAGGGCCGGACCCCGGCCGGCGCGGATCACCTGGACGCTCGGCGTCGGCGGCTCGACCAGCACGCTGAACGGGACCCCCAGCGCGACACCCAGCGCCCAGATCGTCTCCACGCTCGGGTTCCCGCTCGCCGCCTCCAGCTGGGACAGCGTGGACTTCGCGATCCCCGCACGCTTGGCCAGCTCGGACAGGGACAGCCCGGTGCGGGCGCGCTCGCGCTTGAGGGACGCGGCGATCCACTCCATCGGGAGCCGGTCGGGTGCCTCGGACATGTCGTTCGCTCCATCGGTACGATCGTTCGCCTTGACGAACAGGCATCTGCTGTCCATTGTAAAAAACATGCGTTCGCTAATCCGAACACCAGAGACCGGCTCGCTGGTCCGGGACAGCTCCCTGGTCTGGCTCGCCAGCGGCATCGTGGGCGTCTCCTTCGGTGCGGTCTCCGTCGCGGGCGGGCTGCCCGTATGGGTGCCGGTGGTGATGTCGCTGGTGGTGTACGCGGGATCGGCCCAGTTCAGCGCGGTCGGGGTGCTGCTTGCGGGAGGCGGGCCGCTGGCCGCGGCGGCCACCGGTCTGCTGCTCAACACCCGCACGGCGGCCTTCAGCCTGGCCGTGGCCGAGATCATCGGTACCGGTCGCACGACCCGTTTTCTCGGTGCGCACCTGGTCACCGACGAGACGGTCGCCTTCGCCCTCGCCCAGCCCGATCCGGTACGGCGGCGCAGGGCCTTCTGGATCTCCGGGCTCGGCCTGTTCGCCGTGTGGAACACGGGCGTGCTGGCGGGCGCGGTCGCCGGAAGCGCCCTGGGCGACACCGCCCGCTACGGCCTCGACGCGGCCTTCCCCGCCGTCCTGGTGGCCCTCGTCCTGCCGGCCCTCCGCGCCGACGCGACGGTACGGCGCTGCGCCCTGCTCGGCGCCGCCCTGGCCCTGGCGGTCACACCCGCGGTACCGGCCGGGGTGCCGGTGCTGCTCGCCCTCGCCGGCCTGTTCCTGCACCGCCGCCCGGTGGGGGCCGCCGTATGAACGCCACGGTGGCCGTGATCCTCGCCCTCGCGGTCGGCACCTACGCCTTGCGCCTCGTGGGCCCCCTGCTGCACGGCCGGGTGACGGTCCCGGCTCGGGTGCAGGAGCTGGCGTCGGCGGGGGCGGTCGTCCTGCTCGTCGCCCTGCTGACCACGGGCGCCCTGACCGAGGGCGGCGGCTTCGCGGGCTGGGCCCGCCCGGCGGGGGTGCTGGCCGGCGGGGTGCTGGCCTGGCGGAGGGCACCGTTCGCGGTGGTGGTCCTGGGCGCGGCGGCGACGACGGCGGCGCTCCGGCTGGCCGGGGTGGCCTAGGACCTGTTGCGAGAGTCCCGCCTGCCCCGCCCTCCGGGCGGACGACGGGACCTTCGCAACAGGCCCTGGGCAGTGTCGGTGCCGGCGGCTACGGTCCCTGCCCATGACCGGCACCCACGACTTCCTCGCCGCCACCCGCACCTTCTACGACGCCATCGCCGACGACTACGCCGACCGCTTCCGGGACGTACTCGCGGGCCGGCCGCTGGACCGGGCCCTGCTCGACGCGTACGCCGAACTCGTCGGCGGCGGTGGGCCGGTGGCCGACCTCGGCTGCGGCCCCGGGCGGGTCACCGCCCACCTCGCCTCCCTCGGCCTGGACGTCTTCGGGCTCGACCTGTCCGAGTCCATGCTCGCGATCGCCCGTCGCGAGAACCCGGAGCTGCGCTTCGAGCACGGCTCGATGCTGGACCTCGCCCTCGCGGACGGCGCGCTGGCCGGTGTCGTCTCCTGGTACTCCAGCATCCACGCCCCTGGGGAGCGACTGCCGGCGCTCTTCGCCGAGTTCCACCGGGTCCTGTCCCCCGGCGGCCATCTCCTGCTCGCCTTCCAGGCCGGGGACCACACCCGCCGCCACGACCGCCCCTGGGGCCACCCGGTGGCGCTGGACTTCCACCGACGCAGTCCCGAGCGCATGGCGGAGCTGCTCACGGACGCCGGTTTCGGCCTCGTCTCCCGGACGGTGCGCGAACCCGCCCAGCACCTCGGCGAACCGACCCCCCAGGCCTTCCTGCTCGCCCGGAAGCCGGTCTGAGGCCGGGGCCGTCCGCGACCGTTGAAAGCGGGAATACCGGGAGCCCGACCCGGGGCGGGAACCAGCGGGGACGGCATGGGGATCGCTCCCCAGGAGCATCGGTCACGGCGTCGGGGAGAGGCCCGGCGACCGGATCACGATCCGTCTCTTCCTGGGGGTTACAGCCATGCGCACCATCGCACTGCGTACGAACACGGTTCTGGCCGCGCTCACCGGCGCAGGTGTCCTGGCGCTCGGCACCGCAGCGGCCGTGCCGGCGACCGGTGTGCAGGATGCCCTGGTGCACGTCGCCTCCGGCCTGTCGGTCCCCCAGGCGCACTCCGGGCCGGCCCTGGCGGACGAGCGCGGCCCCCGCGTCGTCGCCCCCTGAGACGCCGCACCCCGCGGACGGCACACCCCGCGGACGGCACACCACACCATCGACGGCACCGGACAAGGGCCTACGCCCTGTCGGTGCCGTTCGTCGTGAGAACCGTGATCGCCGTGATCACCATGAGCGCCGTGAGCGCCGTGATCACCATGAGCGCCGTGATCACCGGCCCCGGCGGATGCCGCCGCCCGCGGAGCGGGTGCCTACAGGCGCCGCCCGGCCTCCGTGACGCCCATCGCGTCGTACAGCTCCTCCGCCGCCCGACGGTGCCGGCGTGCCGTCGGTTCGTCGCCCAGTGCCTGCGCCGCCTCCGCCATGCCGTGCAGAGCGCGGGCGGTCTCGAAGCGGTAACCGACGCGGGAGGCCAACTGGTGGGCCTGGCGGTGCAGTTCCATCGCCCGGTCGGCCGCGCCGCGGCGCAGATGGACCAGCCCCACCACGTTCACCACGGCCGCCTGCCGCAGGGCCGTGCCCTCGGCGAGGACGAGGTCAAGGGCACGCTCGGCGTGTTCGGCGGCCGAGCGCACTTCGCCGAGACGCTGGCAGACCCGCGCCCAGTGGGCGAGGGCGAAGGCGACGTTCCCGGGTTTGCGGGACTCGTCGCACAGTTCGAGGGCCTGGGCGAGGCAGGCCCGCGCCCGTTCGTCCTCGCCGGTGCCGAGGTGGGCCAGCGCCAGCCAGGTCAGCGAGGAGATCTCGTTGCTGCGTTCGCCCAGGCGCCGGTTGAGCTCGGTGGCCCGGGCCGCGTACCGGGCGGCCTCGGTGTAATGGCCCGCCCAGGTCTCCACGGTGCTGAGGTTGGCCAGCGCCACGGCCTCCGCCCGGGACGTGCCCAACTCCCGGTGCAGCGCAATGCCCTGCTTCAAGTAGCTGCGGGCAGCGTCGAAGTTGCCGAGCGCCCCGTGCAGCAGGCCGAGCACGTCGATGCACATCGCTTCACCCCGGCGATCACGCGCGGACGCCAGCTCCAGGGCCTCCTGGGCGGTGGTGATCCCGTCCTGGAAGTCGCCGAGCCACCAGTGGGCGACGGCCAGGTTGCCCATGCTGACGCCGAGCAGCGTCAGGTCGCCGAGCGGCCGGCAGGCGTCGACGCCGATGCGGCCGACCACCCGGAACTCCTCGTAGTGGCCCCGCAGGTCCAGGTAGAAGAGCAGGTCACGGGCGAGCAGCGCGGCGGAGCGGTGCAGGCCCTGGACGCCCGCCTGAGCGACGACCGCGAGCAGTGCCTCGTGTTCCCTGTCGAACCAGCGCAGCGCCTGCTCGTCGCCGTCCAGCCGGGGCAGTTCGTGCGCCACCGGCTCGGAGGTGTCACCGAAGCTCTCGCGACCGGGGAAGAGCAGCTCGCAGGCCTGGTTGGCGGCCAGGGAGTAGTACGAGACCAGCCGTTCGGCCGCGCCGGCCTCGTCGTCCTCCGCCTCCCGCACGCTCATCGCGTACGTCCGCACCAGATCGTGGAACCCGTACAGGCCCGCCTCGTGCTGTTCCAGCAGATGGGCGTCGAGCAGGTTCTCCAGGGTGTCCTCGGCGTCGTGGACGTCGGTGCCGAGCAGCGCGGCGGCCGAGTGGACGTCGATGGCGCTGCCCGGGTGCAGACCGAGCAACCGGAACGCGACGCGCCGGTCCTCCTCCATGGCCTGGTACGACAGCCTGAGCGTGGCCTCGACGCTGCGTTCACCGGCGCTCAGCTCACGCAGCCGCCGGGTCTCGTCGGCGAGCCGGTCGACCAGGTACTGGACGGTCCAGCGGGGCCGGTTGCGCAGCCGGGCGGTGGTGATGCGCAGCGCGAGGGGCAGGCCGCAGCACAGGCGGGTCAGGCGGGCGACGGCCTGGGGCTCGGCGGCGGTGCGCTCGGCGCCGAGCATGCGGGTGAGCAGGGTGGTGCTGTCGTCGGCCGAGAGCAGGCCGAGGGAGAGCCACTCGGCGCCGTCCAGTTCGAGCATGCGGACCCGGCTGGTGAGGATGGCCAGGCAGTCCTCGGAGGCGGGCAGCAGGGGCAGTACCTGGGCGGCGTCGGCGGCGTTGTCGAGGAGGAGCAGCAGCTTTCGCTGAGCGGAAACGGTTCGCCAGAGGATGGTGCGTCTCTCCAGGTCGTCCGGTATCCGATCGTCCGGAATGCCGACGGTGCGCAGCAGGGAGTGCAGCACCGCCCCCGGCTCCTGCGCCTTCTCACCGGGGCTGAACCCGCGCAGGTCGACGAATAGCTGGCCGTCGGGGTAGTCGGCGGCGAGCAGATGGGCGGCGTGCACGGCGAGGGCCGTCTTGCCGCTGCCGCCCATGCCGTCCACGCCGACGATCCGGGTGCTCTGGCCGGCCGGGTCCCGGCCCACCGCCAGCAGCCGCGCCAGCTCCTCGTCCCGGCCGGTGAAGTCCGGGAGGTCGTACGGCAGGGTGCAGGGCGCGGGCTCGGACCTGTCCGGCTGCGCGAGCGGGGCCGGGACCAGGAGGGCGGCGCGGTCGGACACCGACTGGGGTACACGGGGGGCCACCTCGGGGCTGTCGCGCAGGATGGCCTCGTACAGCCGGGTCAGCTCGGCGCCGGGGTCGATGCCCAATTCCTCCACGAGCAGTTCGCGCACCCGGCCGAACTCCTCCAGCGCCTCCGCCTGCCGGCCCGCCCGGTACAGGGCGAGCATCAGCCGTCCGCGCAGGGTCTCCCGCAACGGATGCGCGGTGACCAACTCGCGTAGAGGTCCGACGAGTTCGGTGGACTGACCGAGTTCCAGCTGCAGCTCGAAGTACTGCTCGGCGACCGCCATGTGCCGTTCCTCGAGCGCGGCGGAGGCCGCGGAGATCACCGCACCGCCGGTGCCGGCCATGACCGGGCCGCGCCACAGGTCCAGACAGGCGCGCAGATGCCCGACGGCCTCGGTGGGCCGCCCGGCGGCCACCGCCTGCCGGGCCTCGGCCGAGCGGCGGCTGAACTCGTGCAGGTCCAGCTGGTCCTCTTCCAGGACGGCCCGGTATCCGGCGCCGTCGGTGACGATCAGCGAGGCACCGGCCGGGATGCGGGTGCGCAGCGCGGCGATGGCCTTGCGGATCTGGTGACCGGCGGTCTGCGGCGGCTCGTCGTCCCAGGCGGCGGCCACCAGCCGGGACACCGGGACCATGCGTCCGCGCTCCAGTAAGAGCGTGACGAGCACGCGTTCCTGGGTGGGGCTGCCGAGCCTCAGCCGGCGCTCGCCGTGCCAGCCTTCCAACGAGCCGAGGATGTTGAAGCGCACGACAGGCCGACCGGATGCCGCAGACTCCACGAACCCGTCCCCCCGCCCCATCGCGTTGCCCGGCCCGACATGTTCGGGACAATCCTAGGTTGTACCCCGAACGAGCCACACTGGAAGGCAACTTCGCGTTACCCGCGGTGCTTCTCGGTCCGAGCCAAAGGCTAACCACCTTCAAGCGAGTTGGAGGAGGGTGGAGCGCACATCACCGGTCAGGGCCGGGTCGTGGCAGAGAATGGCGCTCTCGACCCGGCGCAGCGCGGGAGATGGCTGGATTCCGAGCTCGTCGTCGAGGTGGCGGCGCATCCGGCGGAAGACGTCGAGGGCGTCGGCCTGCCGCCCCGAGCCGTACAGGGCGATCATCAGCTGTTCGCAGAAGCGTTCCCGCAGGGGGTGGTTGGCGTGCGCCTCGGTCAGCTCCGCGAGGACCGCCGCGTGCCGGCCGAGCCGCAGTTCGGCGTCGAAGCGCAGCTCCATGGCCCGCATCCGGTACTCCTCGTAGCGGGCGCCGGCCAGTTGGCACAGCGTCCCGCCGGCGAACCCGCCGAAGACGGGTCCGCGCCAGAGCGCCAGGGCATCGCCGAGCAGCCGCGCGGTGCGCTCCGCGTCCTCCGGAGCGGCCGACTCCGCCTGGCGTACGGTCCTGACGAACTCGGCGGCGTCAAGCTCGCCGTCGGCCACGCTGAGCCGGTAGCCGGAGGGGTGGATGGTCACCCGGGGCCCGGCCCGGCCCGGCTCCAGGCTGCGCAGCTTGCGGCGCAGCCTGCTGACGTGCGCCTGCAGGGCGTTGGCCTGGTTGTCGGGCACGGTGTCGCCCCACATCTCCTCGACCAGGCTCTCCCCGGGCACCGGCTGGCCCTCGGTGACCAGCAGGGTCTGCACCAGGGTGCGCTGCAGGTCGCCGGAGATCTCCGCAGGACCGGACACGGTACGGATCTGCAGTGCCCCGAGGATCGAGAACTTCAGCATCCTGACTCCGCCTCCCGTTGACGTCGCTGGCGTCGTCGTCCTTCTTCCGGCGACGTATCAACAGTGCGGTCACCCCGTACCGGATCGTTCCCGATCCGTTCCCGGTCGCCGGTCAGCGTTCGTCGCCGACCACCAGCGCCCGCAGGGAGGCCACCCGCCGGGCCGCGCACTCGGGCGAGTCGGCGTGCACGACGAGGTGTCCGGGGCGCAGCGCCTCCGGCGGCGAGACATGCCGGACGTGCGGCAGTATCCCCACCTCGGCGGTCTCCAGCCGCCACGGCGGGCTGAGCAGGGCGGCGGCGGCGAACCGGTTCGGCCGCACCGCGTCGACCAGCCGCCCGGCGAGCACCTCGACGGCCGCGGCCGCCAGGTCGAACCCGCCGGCCACCTTGACCAGTTCCGGCACCGGGTCGTCTCCCAGTCCCGCCCGGCAGCCGGTGATCACCGGTCCGCGCGGAGTGACGGCGACGCTCGTGTGGGCCGGGCCGTACTGGTATCCGGTCAGATCCAGCAGCGCGGTCACCACGGCGCGCACCTCGGCGGCCGTGTCGTCCGTGAGCGGGGCCGGGTGGAGCAGGCCGTAGGGGGTCAGAGCGGTGATCCCGGCCGCCTGGTGCATCCCGTGCACGCTCAGCGTCTCCACGGTCAGCCGCAGGTCGCCGGGTGCCACCTGGGTGCCGCCGGGGGAGAGCCGGTTGTCCCGGACCAGACGCTGTACGGCCAAGGGGTCGGACAGCACCCGGAGGGCCCGGGCGGTGTTGACGCACAGTCCGGCCTCGGCGGCTTCCCGAAGCGGTGCGCGCAGCGCCGACTCGTCCGTTGCGTCGACCCGGACCGAGCGCACTTGGACACCAGCGTGCGCGGCCTCGCGGAGGAGGCGGTGGTCCGGGTTGAGCAGGAAGATCCGGCGGACGTCGTTGTCTTCTTTCATACCTCTGCTCGTGATGACGGAGTCGGCGAGGGTGGAAAGGCAGGCTACGAGCGGACGTTACCGATCCGGTCCCGGCCGGTTCCCGAGGTGGTGCGTTCGCCCAAGACGCTCACTTCTTCCGCGTGGGTGACAGGCCGGTGGTCACGAGTGCCATCCCTCCTAAGCTACCCGCTCCCCGGCACTTGCCGCGGGCGGATTCACGGCAAACGCAGAACAGCCGGTTCACCCCGTTGTCCGGCCGTTTCGCAGCACCGCGGGCGGTCCGCAGCGTTCGACGGCCGTGTCCGCGAGGGCCCGGACAGCCCCGGTGCGGCGGCGGGGACGTCGGCCCGTTCCCACGCCCGGCTCGGCCGGCAGCCGCGGTGTCCCGGTCGGCGAGGCCGGTGTCGTGGCCGACCCGGATGGCCGACTCGGCGCGGTCGGCCTCGCTCACCGTTCGTAGAGCCCCTCCACCTCCGGCGCGAAGTCCCGCATGATCTGCTCCCGCCGCAGCTTCATGGAGGGGGTCAGATGGCCCGCTTCCTCGGTGAAGTCCACCGGCAGTACGGCGAACCGGCGGATGGACTCGGGCCGGGACACCAGCTTGTTGGCCTCGTCCAGGGCGCGCTGCAGCACGGCCGTCAACTCGGCGTCTCCCTTGAGGAGTTCCGGCGGCACCGGGTGCTTGCCGTTCATCTGGCGCCAGTGGTTGATGCCGTCCGGGTCGAGGGTGATGAGGGCGGCGACGTAGGGGCGGCCGTCGCCGACGAGCATGCACTGGGAGATCAGCGGGTGCTGGCGCAGCCAGTTCTCCAGCGGCGCGGGCGCCACCGACTTGCCGCCCGCGGTGATCAGCAGCTCCTTCTTGCGGCCGGTGATGGTCAGATAGCCCTCGTCGTCCAGCTCGCCGAGGTCGCCGGTGGGCAGCCAGCCGTCCCGGGTCGCGGGGACGACTCCGCCCGCCTGCGGGTCCCAGTAGCCGCGCAGGACGTGGTCGCCTGCGATGAGGATCTCGCCGTCCGCCGCGATCCGCACCCGGGTGCCGGGCAGCGGCCAGCCGACGGTGCCCAGACGGGGCTTGAGGGGCGGGGTGACCGTCGAGGCACCGGTGGTCTCCGTCAGGCCGTACCCCTCGAAGATCTCGATGCCGGCACCGGCGTAGAAGGCGGCCAGGCGGCGGCCGAGCGGTGAGCCGCCGCAGATGGCGTACTTGACCTTGCCGCCCATGGCGGTGCGGATGCGCCGGTAGACGAGCGGGTCGTAGAAGGAACGGGCCGTCCTCAGCGCCCGGTTGGGGCCGCCACCGGTGCCGGTCTGCCGGGCCTCCAGCGCCTCCCCGTACCGTACGGCCACCGCGGTCGCCCGGTCGAAGACGGACACCCGCCCGCCCGTCTCCGCCTTCGCGCGCGCGGAGTTGTAGACCTTCTCCAGCATGTAGGGGATGGTCAGCAGGCAGGTCGGCCGGAAGGCGGCCAGGTCCGGCAGCAGGTCCTCCGCCTTCAGGCTGGGAACGTGGCCGAGGCGCACCCCCGCCCGTACGCAGGCGATGGCCACCATCCGGCCGAAGACGTGGGACATCGGCAGGAACAGCAGGACCGACGCCTTCTCGCCCGTCTTCGCCTTGAAGATCGGGTGGAGGAGTTCGATGGCGTTGTCGACCTCGGCGAAGAAGTTGCCGTGCGAGAGGGCGCAGCCCTTGGGCCGGCCGGTGGTGCCCGAGGTGTAGATGAGCGTGGCGAGGGTGTCGGGGCCCAGCATGCCCCGGCGTACTCCCACTTCGCCGTCCGGTACCTGGACGCCCAGCTCCGCCAGCCGCTCGACGTGGCCCTTCTCCATCACCCACAGGTGCCTGCGGTCCGGCATGCGCTCGAGTTCGGGGCCGATCGCGGCGGCCTGGCCGTCGGTCTCGGTGACCAGGGCGACCGCGCCGGAGTCGTGCAGGATCCAGCGGGTCTGGAAGACGGAGGAGGTGGGGTAGACGGGGACCGTCACCAGGCCGGCCGCCCAGGCGGCGAAGTCGAGCAGGGTCCACTCGTACGTCGTGCGGGCCATCACGGCGATACGGTCGCCGGGCACCAGCCCCTCCGCGATCAGCCCCTTCGCCACCGCGAGGACCTGCGCGGCGAAGTCCACCGCCGTCACGTCCGCCCAGCGGCCGTCCCCCAGCTTGCGGCTGAGCACCACCGCGCCGGGGTCCCTCTCGGCGTTGTCGAAGGGCAGGTCGGCGAGCGAGCCGTGCTTCACCGCGGGCGCGAACGGCGGTACGTACGCCTCCCGTACGGCGCCGTCCAGCCGGCGGGTCTCGGGCTCCACGAGGACCGGGCGGCCGTCGTAGTCGGTGGCCGAGACGATGGCGCCGGAGGGGACAGGGGCGTTCGGGTACGGGGTGGACACGGGCGGCTCCTCGGGCGTGCAGCGGTGCACTGCTTGCTGCATGACGTACGTGCCTCGGGCCCCGAGGCGTTCACCGACGGCGGGCCGGGGAAAGGGGTTACCGCTGGTTAGGCAGGTGATCGTACGAGGCCGCTGTGGGGGGCTTGTGCGGGTTCGGGAATGGTCCGGAGTCGGGGGTGTGCAGCCTCAGGGGTTATGTGAGGGGTGTTCAGGTTGGTTCCCAGCATCGCCGTCACCCCCTGACCGCCCGCCACGCCGATCGGGATCAGGCCTGGCCGCCGTGAGCATCTCCCGGTGGGAAGCGGTGGCGCACGGGCCGTCGGTGCGGGCGAAGGGGAGGCGCGTGCCGCCGGTCACCGCAACCCGCCGGACCCGGGCGGCCTCGGCGGCCCAAGGCCGCCCAAGAGGAGTTCATCTCGACCTGCTCCTCACCCGTGACATACCCTTACCTCCGGTAACCTTACTCCAGAGTAAGCAGTTCGTACCGAGTCGCGTGGGAGTTGGACATGGCCGACCGCTACCTGAGCTTCACCGGCACGGCACCCGGCCGTTTCCTCACCCGGCGCCCGGGACGGCGCCAGCCCGCCGAGCCGGGGCGCCACTCGGCGAAAGGCCCGGCACCCAAGGGCGAGTTGCTCCCTCTCACTGCGGGACTCGCGGGCAACGCGGACCGGACCCGCTACCGCGCGAGCAAGGCGGGGGGCGTGGGCCTCGTACGATCCCTCGCGCCACGCGCGCTCGCCGAGCACGGGGAGACCGTCAACGCGGTCGCGCCCGGCTTCATCGAGACCGGGATGACCGGCGCGGTGCCGCTCCTCGTCCGGGAGGCCGGCCGCCGGATGAACTCCCTCGCGCAGGGCGGGCTGCCGATCGACGTCGCCGAGACCGTCGCCCGGCTCGCCCACCCCGCCTCCGGCGCGGTGGGCGGCCGGGTCGTCCGCGTCTGCGGCCAGAGCCCGCTGGGGGCGTGATGACCGCCGTCACCCTGACCTCCGCCCCCGCGCTGACCCCACTGCTGGCCCGCGGCGCCCTGCGCTCCCCCTTCAAGCGCCCCACCCCGGACGCGGACTTTCCGCGCACCCGTCTGGTGCTGCCCGGCCTGCGCGTCGACCCGGCCCGGCTGGCCGCCTACGAGCGGGTGTGCGGCTTCGCCACCGGCGCGGCCGACGGCGAGGACACGCTGCCCGTCACCTATCCGCACGTCCTCGGCTTCCCGCTGGCCATGCGGCTGATGAGCGGCCGGGACTTCCCCCTGCCGCTGCTCGGCCTGGTCCACACCTCGATCGAGATCGTCCGCCGCACCACCGCGCCGGCTGCCGGGGAATACCAACTCGCCGTACACGTCGACGGGTTGGCCCCGCACCGGCGCGGGACCGAAGCCACCGTGGTCACGGAGCTGCGCGCCGGCGCGGACGTCGTATGGGAGTCCCGCAGCACCTACCTGGCCCGGCACCGGACCGCCGGCGCCCCCGGGCAAGCCCCGCAGGAGCGGCCACCGGCCCCGCTGCCCGTGGTGGCCGAGTGGCGGATCGCCGAGGACGTCGGCCGCCGGTACGGCGCCGCCTCCGGGGACCGCAACCCCATCCACCTGCACCCCGTCACCGCGCGCCTCTTCGGCTTCCCGCGCGCCATCGCGCACGGCATGTGGACCGTGGCCCGCTGCCTGGCCGCCCACGGCACGCCCGGCGCGGCCGAGGTCCGGGCCCGGTTCCGGTCGCCGGTGCTGCTGCCGGCGACGGTGGCGTACGGCGCGGACGGCACCGGACGCTTCGAACTGCGCGGCGAGGGAGACCGGCTCCACCTCACCGGAGAGGTACGGCCCCTGCCGGAGTGAACGGCGACCGGACAACCCTGCGGGTCACCTGTCGGCGGGCGGCGTCCAGGGGCGGCCCTCCATCAGATTGCCGAGGCCCGCCCAGGCGAAGTTCATCAGGGTCGCCGCCGCCTGCCGGGCCGTGACACCGGGGGTGGCGTTCGCCCAGGCGGCGAGGGACTCGGCGGCGCCCACCAGGGCCTCCGCGAGCCCGGCGACCTCGTGCTCGGGCACGGGGTCCCGGTGCGCCTCGTGCGCGGCGACCGCGATCAGCTGGGTCACGAACGCGACGATCTCCTCACGCATCGCCGTGACCTCGGCGGCGAAGCCCCCGCCGTGGGTGCGGGCCTGGAGGTGCAGCACCGACCAGCCGTCGGGATGCTCGGCGGTGTGCGCGAAGAAGGCCTGGAGCCCGTCCCACAACTGGCGGTCGGCGGGCAGGTCGCGGCGCACACCGGTGCGGACGGCCTCCGTGAGGGCGGTGGCCTCGCGGCGGATACAGGCCGTGAAGAGGTCTTCCTTGGAGTTGAGGTACAGATAGACCAACGGCTTGGAGACGCCCGCGAGTTCCGCTATCTCGTCCATCGAGGCAGCCATGTAGCCGCGTTGGCCGAAGATCTGTACGGCAGCGTCGAGCATCTGCTGCTCACGGACCGCCCTCGGCATCCGTTTGGTCTTCACGGCACCCATGGGGCCAAGCCTAGTTGGGCCCTCGGTCAGGAGGGCTGGCCCTGCGCCCGGACGGACTCGTCGGCCTCGTCCTCCTGGCTGCGGTTGGCGTCCAGGTTGGCCTTCATCCGGTCGACCTTGCCGACGATCCGCTCGGAGGCCCGGTCCCGCTCCTTGCGCAGCACCACCCAGCTGATCGGCGCCGACAGCACCATCGCGAGCAGCAGCACCCACAGGAAGTTGGAGTCGCCGAAGCCGCGCGGGAAGATGCCGGAGTAGACGGCTCCCCAGACGACGACGAGGCAGCCGGCGAAGACGCCGAGGCGCATCAGCGTGTAGCGGAGCATCTCAATCCACTCTTCCGATTCCACAAGGGGGCACCGTCCAGTGAAGCACGGCGCGGCCCCGATCTTGCAGCGGGGTCAGGTCAGTGGTAGCAGCATGAAGACGTCGTCACGGTCGTCACCGGGGGCGACCCGGATGGCGCCGGGCACCCGGCCGACCTCCTTGTAGCCGCAGGAGCCGTAGAACCGCTCCAGGCCGAGGCCGCCCCGACAGGTCAGTCGTATCGCGTCGACGCCCTCGAAGGTGCGGGCCGCGTCCGCCGCGGCCGCCAGCAGCTCGCGGCCGTAGCCCCTGCCCTGGTGCCCGGGGTGCACCATCACCGTGTACAGCCATACCCAGTGGGTCATCAGCCGGTGCGTGTTGAAGGCGAAAAAGGCCGTCGCGGCGACCTGCCCCGACTCGTCGTGGCCGACCAGCAGCCGGTGGCGCCCCTCGGCCATGGCGACGACGTGCCTGATCAGTTCCGGCCGTATCTCGTCCCTGGTCACCGGCGGGACGAAGCCGACTGCTCCGCCCGCGTTCGAGACGTCCGTCCACAGGTCGAGGATGCCGTCGCGCAGCGCGGGGGTGATCGCGGGGTCCAGCGTGAAGGTAAGGGGCATGCCTGGATAGTATCTATTACGAAAGCGCGCGTGCAGCCACTTTCAGATCCGCCACCAGCCCCTGGTAGGCGCCCTCCCGGTCCTCCGCGCGCAGCACGGAGGACGGATGCACCGTGGGCACCAGTCGTTCCGGCCGCCCGTGGATCTCCCGCTCCAGTACCGTGCCGCGCACCTCGCCCACCCGGAACGACGACCCCAGCAGCGCCTTCCCTGCGGTGGCGCCGAGCACCACGATCAGCTCGGGCTCGACGATCGCCAGCTCGGCCGCGAGCCAGGGCCCGCACGCGGTCGTCTCCCGCAGGCTCGGTGCCTTGTGGATCCGGCGTTTGCGCGGCTCGGCCCGCGTGAACTTGAAGTGCTTCACGGCGTTGGTGACGTACGCCTCGCCGGGGTCGATCCCGGCCTCCGCCAGCGCCCGGTCGAGGAGCCGCCCTGCCGGGCCGACGAACGGCCTCCCCTGCCGGTCCTCCTGGTCACCGGGCTGCTCCCCGACGAGCATCACCCGGGCGTCCTGCGAACCCTGACCGAACACGGTCTGGGTGGCGTCCCGGTGCAGGGGGCAGCCACGGCAGCCGGCCGCCGCCCTGCGCAGGGCGGTGAGGCCGCCGCGGTCGGGTACGAAGGGCTCGGCGGTGTAGGCGTCCTCGGGCGCCTTCGGTTCCTTCGTGGTGGGCATGCCGGACGGGTACCCGTCCGGCCACCGGCGTCACGTCACACGCGCATCGGCTGCGGCGACTCCCGGCGCAGCGGGTCCGGGCCGTCGTACTCGCGGATGATCTCGTAGCGGGTGTTGCGCTCCACCGGGCGGAAGCCGGCGTCGCGGATCAGGTCGAGCAGGTCCTCGCGGGTCAGCTTGTTCGGGGTGCCGTAGTTGTCCGCGTCGTGCGTGATCTTGTACTCGACCACCGAGCCGTCCATGTCGTCGGCGCCGTGCTGGAGGGCGAGTTGGGCCGTCTGCACGCCGTGCATCACCCAGAAGACCTTCACATGCGGAACGTTGTCGAACAGCAGCCGGGAGACCGCGAAGGTCTTCAGGGCCTCGGCGCCGGTCGCCATCTGCGTGCGCGCCTGCAGCCGGTTGCGGATCTTGCCGTCCTTCATGTCCACGAAGTCGTGCTGGTAGCGCAGCGGGATGAAGACCTGGAAACCGCCCGTCTCGTCCTGCAGTTCACGCAGCCGCAGCACGTGGTCCACGCGGTGGCGGGGCTCCTCGATGTGGCCGTAGAGCATGGTGCACGGGGTCTTCAGGCCCTTCTCGTGCGCCAGCCGGTGGATCCTGGACCAGTCCTCCCAGTGGGTCCTGTGGTCCACGATGTGCTGCCGGACCTCCCAGTCGAAGATCTCGGCGCCGCCGCCGGTGAGGGACTCCAGCCCGGCGTCGATCAGCTCGTCGAGGATCTCGGAGGCGGACAGCCCCGAGATGGTCTCGAAGTGGTGGATCTCGGTGGCCGTGAAGGCCTTCAGGGAGACGTTCGGCAGGGCGGCCTTCAACTCCCGCAGCGAGCGCGGGTAGTACCGCCACGGCAGGTTGGGGTGCAGGCCGTTGACGATGTGCAGCTCGGTGAGGTTCTCCGACTCCATCGCCTTGGCGAGCTTGACCGCCTCCTCGATGCGCATCGTGTACGCGTCCTTCTCGCCCGGCTTGCGCTGGAAGGAGCAGTAGGCGCAGGAGGCCGTGCACACGTTGGTCATGTTGAGGTGCCGGTTGACGTTGAAGTGCACGACGTCACCGTTCTTGCGGGTGCGCACCTCGTGCGCGAGGCCGCCCAGCCAGGCCAGGTCGTCCGACTCGTACAGCGCGATGCCGTCCTCGCGGGTCAGCCGCTCACCGGAGCGGACCTTCTCCTCCAGCTCGCGCTTGAGTCCGACGTCCATGCCAACACCTTTCCACGACAGCCCGACCAACGTTATCCCTAGACCTCTTCCGGCAGTTCCCCGACCCGGTTCTCCCACTTCGTGGAGAGCACGATCGTGGTACGGGTCCGGGACACGCCCTTGGTCCCGCTCAGCCGCCGGATGATCTTCTCCAGCCCGTCGACGTCCGTCGCCCGCACCTTGAGCATGAAGGAGTCGTCACCGGCGATGAACCAGCAGTCCTCGATCTCCGGCAGGTCCCTCAGCCGCTGGGCCACGTCCTCGTGGTCGGCGGCGTCGGACAGCGAGATGCCGATCAGGGCGGTCACACCGAGGCCGAGGGAGGCCGCGTTCACGGTGGCGCGGTAGCCGGTGATGACACCGGCCGCCTCCAGCCGGTTGATGCGGTCGGTGACGCTGGGCCCCGACAGGCCGACCAGACGCCCCAGCTCGGCGTAGGAGGCCCGCCCGTTCTCCCTCAGGGCCTGGATGAGCTGCCTGTCCACCGCGTCCATGCGATCGAAGCCTTCCCCTGGAAAGTATTGAAAGTTCCTGAAGTGATGCCTGAGGTGATGCCTGAAGTGATGAGAGGTACTGCGACTTGCCCGGCTACCGGCCCGCTGTACCGCCGCCCAGTTCGCCCTTCCAGCGCCGGTACAGGCCGTGCCCGACGCCCGCCGCGTCCAGCACCCGCCCGGCGACGAAGTCCACCAGGTCCTGGATGTGGGTCGCGCCCGCGTAGAAGGCGGGCGAGGCCGGCACCACGCTGGCCCCCGCGTCGTCGAGGGCGACGAGGTGCCGCAGGGTCTGCCCGTTCAGGGGGGTCTCCCGTACGGCCACGACCAGCGGCCGGCGCTCCTTCAGTGTGACGCTCGCCGAGCGCTGGAGCAGGTCCTTGGACAGCCCCAGGGCGACACCGGCGACACACGCCGTGGAGGCCGGCACGATCAGCATCCCCTTCGCCGGGTACGACCCCGAGGACGGCCCCGCGGCGAGGTCCCCCGCGCTCCAGTACCGCACCCCGCTGACGTCCACGTCGAAGGTCCCGGGCTTCCCGTCGGCCCCCCGGCCCAGCCATTCCCGCAGGTCGTCCTGCCAGTGCGCGTCCCGGAACGAGATCCCCGTCTCGTCCACCAACGTCAGCCGCGAGGCGCGGCTCACCACCAGATCGACCGCCTCGCCCGCGTCCAGCAACGCCCGCAGTACGGCAGCGGCGTACGGCGTTCCGGAGGCTCCGGAGACCCCCACGATCCAAGGCGTGCGCTGCGTTTCTCCTGCGTTCACACCTTGAGCGTACCGGTGGGACGGGGAGTGTTCAGGACCGGTCGGCCGCTCAGACGGTCAGACCCCGCACCAGGAGGTCCAGCAGCGCGCACACGAAGAGGGCAATGCCGATGAAGCCGTTGACGCTGAAGAAGGCCCTGTTCAGGCGGGACAGGTCGTGGGGGCGGACGATGCGGTGTTCGTACCCGAAGGCGCCCGCGACGATCACCAGGCCCAGCCAGAAGAAGGCGCCTGCATGGGTGGCCAGGGCGTACCAGACGAACAGGGCCGTCGTGACCGCGTGGCAGACGCGGGCGCCCCGGATCGCCGCCGGGATGCCGAAGCGGGCCGGGACCGACATGACACCGATCTCGCGGTCGGTCTCGACGTCCTGGCAGGCGTAGATCAGGTCGAAGCCGCCGATCCAGATGCCGACGGCGAGGCCGAGGATCACCGCGTCCCAGGACCACGAGCCCGAGATGGCGAGCCAGCCGCCCACCGGACCCATCGCCTGGGCCAGGCCCAGGATGGCCTGCGGGAAGTTCGTGAACCGCTTGCCGTACGGGTAGACCACCATCGGGATCACCGCGATGGGGGCCAGGGCCAGGCACAGGGGGTTCAGCAGGGCCGCCGCGCCCAGGAAGACCACCAGGGCGATCAGGGCGCCGGTCCAGGCGTGGCGGACCGACATCGCACCCGTCACCAGTTCCCGGTGCGCGGTGCGCGGGTTCCTGGCGTCGATCTCCCGGTCGATGATCCGGTTGACCGCCATGGCGAAGGTCCGCAGGCCGACCATGCAGATCGTGACCAGCAGCAGCCGGCCCCAGTGGATGTTCCTGTCCCACTGGTACATCGCGGTCAGCGAGGCGATGTAGGCGAAGGGGAGCGCGAAGACCGAGTGCTCGATCATCACCAGGCGGAGGAACGCCTTGGTGCGTCCCGGCTGCGGAAGTGCCGCGGAGGCGCTGCTCACAGGCCGTACTCCTTCCAACGGCGGTCCACCAGGGCCGCCGTATCGGGGTCGGAGAGGACCATGTCCGGCCAGCCCCCGTCCCGGGTGTAACCCTCCTCGGGCCACTTCTTCGTGGCGTCGATCCCCGCCTTGCCGCCCCAGAACTGCTGGTAGGAGGCGTGGTCGAGGTGGTCGACGGGGCCTTCCACGACCGTGAGGTCACGGGCGTAGTCCGTGTTGCCGAGGGCCCGCCAGGCGACCTCGTGCAGATCGTGGACGTCGCAGTCGGCGTCCACGACCACGATCAGTTTGGTCAGGGACATCATGTGTGCCCCCCAGATCGCGTGCATCACCTTCTGGGCGTGCTTCGGGTACTTCTTGTCGATCGAGACGATCGCGCAGTTGTGGAAGCCGCCGGCCTCGGGCAGGTGGTAGTCCACGATGTCGGGAACGATGATCTTCAGCAGGGGCAGGAAGAAGCGCTCCGTGGCCCGGCCGAGCGGGCCGTCCTCCGTGGGCGGCCTGCCCACGACGATCGACTGCAGCAACGGCCGCTTCCGCATCGTCACGCAGTCGATCTTCAGCGCCGGGAACGGCTCCTGCGGGGTGTAGAAGCCGGTGTGGTCGCCGAACGGGCCCTCCGGGAGCATCTCGCCCGGCTCCAGCCAGCCCTCCAGGACGACCTCGGCGTTCGCGGGGACCTGGAGCGGGACGGTCCTGCAGTCGACCATCTCGATCCGCTTGCCCGCGATGAACCCCGCGAAGAGGTACTCGTCGATGTCTCCGGGCAGCGGGGCGGTGGAGGCGTACGTCACGGCGGGCGGGCAGCCGAAGGCGATCGCCACGGGCAGACGCTCGCCCCGCCGGGCCGCCACCTGGTAGTGGTTCCGGCTGTCCTTGTGGATCTGCCAGTGCATGCCGATGGTGCGCCTGTCGTGCCGCTGCAGGCGGTACAGGCCGAGGTTGCGGATGCCGGTCTCGGGGTCCTTGGTGTGGGTGAGACCGAGGTTGAAGAAGGAGCCGCCGTCCTGGGGCCAGGTGAACAGGGCCGGGAGCCGGTCGAGGTCCACCTCGTCGCCGTGCAGGACGACCTCCTGCACGGGCGCCTCCTTCACCTTCTTCGGCGGCACGTGCGCCATCGCGCCCAGCTTCCCGAAGGCCTCGCGGACCCCCACGAACCCGTGCGGCAGCTCGGGCCGCAGCAGGCCGCCGATCTTCTCGGAGATCTCGCCGTACGACTTCAGGCCCAGCGCCTTCAGCAGCCGCCGGTCGGTCCCGAAGACGTTCATCGCGAGGGGCATCGCCGAGCCCTTCACGTTCTCGAAGAGCAGCGCCGGTCCCCCGGACTTCTGCACCCGGTCGACGATCTCCCCGACCTCCAGATACGGGTCGACCTCGGCCTTGATGCGCTTGAGGTCACCCTCGCGCTCCAGCGCCCGCAGCAGGGAGCGAAGATCGTCGTAAGCCATGTGTCCCAGTATCGACCACCCGATAACCTGGCCCGGTCACCGGGGGCGTCCCACACATCGGGGAGATCGCACGACCATGCTCAGGTATCTGCCGTTCCTGCTGGTCCTGGCGCTGTGGATCTACGCCTTCGTGGACTGCCTGAACACTCCGGAGGAAGAGGTGCGCCACCTGCCGAAGGTGGTGTGGGTGATCATCATCCTGCTGTTCGGGGAGGTACTGGTGGGTCCGGTCGCCTGGCTGGTCACCGGCAAGGTGCGGCACTCCCCCGCTGGGGGTACCCCCTCTGGGGGAGGCTCCACTCCCTCCGCGTGGCACCGCGACACCGCCGCCCGCTGGGTGGCCCCCGACGACAACCCCGAGTTCCTCAGGTCCCTCGACGAGGACGGCCCCAGGGACGGCTGACGCATGGAACTCCGGCTGCTCGTGGCCTTCGCAAAGGTCGCCACGGTCCTGAGCTTCACCCGGGCCGCGGCCGAACTGTCGTACGCGCAGTCCAGCGTGACCAGTCAGATCCGCGCGCTGGAGTCCTCCCTCGGCGTCGAGCTGTTCGACCGGCTCGGCAGCCGTATCCGGCTCACCGAGGCGGGCGAGCGGCTGCTGCCCTACGCCCGGCAGATCATCGAGCTGACCGAGGAGGCCCGGACGGCGGTCACCGGCGCCGAGGAGCCGTCCGGCACCCTGACCGTCGGCACCATGGAGTCCCTGACCTCCTACCGGCTGCCCCCGCTGCTGGAGTACTTCCACCACCGCCACCCCAGGGTGCGGCTCGCCCTGCGCACCACCATCGGCGACGAGACCCGGCAGGCCCTGCGGCAGGGAACCTACGACGTGGGCTTCCTGATGGAGGAGGAGACCGAGCACCCGGGTCTGGAGAGCGCGGTGCTGGCGGTGGAGCCGCTGGCGCTGGTCGCGGCGCCCGGACACGCGCTGGCCGGGAAGCCGGTCGCGACGGCCGACCTGACCGGGCAGCCCCTGCTGGCCACCGAGCCGGGCTGCGCCTACCGGGACCTGTTCGAGCGGGAGCTGACCGCGCTGGAGCCGGTGGAGTTCATGGAGTTCGGCACGATCGAGGCCACCAAGCGGGCGGCGGCGGCCGGACTCGGGATCGCGCTGCTGCCCGAAGTGACGGTCGCCGCCGCACTCGCGGAGGGCTCCCTCGTCCGGCTCTCCTGGGAGCCGCCGTTCACGCTTCGCACGCAGCTGGCGTGGCGGTCCGGGAAGCGGCTTGCGGCGCATGCCCGGCTGTTCGTGGAGCAGGCCCGGCGGCTGGTGTCCGAGCAAGGGTGACCTTGAGGCTCGCGGTGACGATGAGCGGCACGCCCAGCGCCTGGACCAGGCCGATGTGGTGGCCGTAGACCGCCCAGTCCATCACCATCGCCACGGCCGGGTAGACGAAGGCGACGACGGCGATCTTCGAGGTGGGCAGCTGGGCGTAGGCCGCGTACATGAGGACGTACATCACGCCGGTGTGCAGCAGACCGAGCCCGACCAGCCAGCCCCAGTCCGCGCCCGTGCCGCTCATCGCGCCGAAGTCCGCGAAGGGCAGCAGCAGCGGGATGCCGACCAGGACCTGGACGAGGGCGATCAGATGCGGGCGTACGCCGGTGATCCGCTTGGTGACCAGGGTGGACAGGCCGTAGAGGAGCGCGGCGAGCAGGGCCTGGCCGACGCCGGTGAGGTACGCGCCACCCCCGCTGAGGTCGGCGGGCGTCACACCGGAGACCAGGATCAGCCCGGCGAAGGCCACGGCGATCCACCCGACCTTGGCCGCGGTGAGCCGTTCACGGAACAGCAGGGCGCCGAGGAGGACCACGTAGAAGGGCTGCATGTGGTAGACCACGGTGGCCACCGAGATGGAGGTGTTCTCGTACGACTGGAACAGCAGCACCCAGTTGAAGACGATGAACACCCCGCCGAGGACGGCGAGTGCGAACGTGCGGCGGGTGAAGCCGTGGTCGCGCAGCCGGCCTCGGGCGGCGACGTAGCCGCCGAGGGCCAGGGCGCCGAACAGGACGCGGAAGAAGACGACGTCGAAGGGCGGGGCGCCGGACTCGACGACGAAGACGCCGAGGGTGCCGGACAGCATCATCGCGGTGGTCAGCTGGGCCGTGCCCTTGTGCTCTGGGGTCATGACGTCGAAGCTACGAAGCCGCGTCGGCGCTGGTCCACGGGCCGGTGGGGCGTCCTGCCGATGGGCCCATCGGCCCCGCCGATACGCGCAGGTCGCACCTCGCCGGCGCCGTGCGGGTCGGTCAGGGATGGGCGTCGGGGGTGCGCAGCACGAGGTCCAGCAGTCCTGGGAAGCGCGCGTCGAACTCCGTGCGCCGCAGCCGGCTGACCCGCCTGGCCCCCTCGTCGCGCTGCTCGCCGAGACCCGCCCCGCGCAGCACCGCGAAGTGGTGACTGAGGGCCGCCTTCCCGATCGGCACGTCGAAGCTGCCGCGGCTGCGGGTCCGGTCCGCGCAGGCGGCCGGCCGGCTTCTCCGTCCCGACCCTCGCGAAGACCGCCCCGGCCGAGCTGCGCCGCCCGACCGAGCGGGCCTTCGCGAAGGCGGTGGACGGCACGGTGTCCCTCCCGGTGACGACCGAGTTCCCGCTGGAGGAGGCGGCGCGGGCACACCGGCCGATGGGGCACGAACGAGCACGGGGAAGCTGCTGCTGCGCGTGGGAGCGGACGCGCCCTCCCGTATAGCACTTGCGTCGCCGGCCGTCCTTGGTGGTTCATGGTCTTCGTTCGATGTCGAGGGACACCTGATCCTTGGGGGACAGATGCAGACCGGCCAACCGCCCGAACGACCGGCCCACACACCACCGGCGCCGCCGACGCCCCCGCCTCCGCCGGTGCCGCCGCAGGCCTCGGGCGGCGGCGTGGAACTCCGGGTGACCAAGCGGCTGTTGTGGATCGGCGCGGCCGCCTATCCGCTGCACAACATCGCGCGGGTGTACACGACCACCCTGCGGCCCAGGCGCAGGGAAGCGGTCTTACGGTTCCTGAAGTACGCGGCCGTGACGCTGGCGGTGGCCGTCCTGCTCATGCTGCCGGGGCTGCTCGCGAAAGTCTCCTCGCAGGGCACGGGTTCCGGGGCCGACGGCTACCTCACCTTCGTCTGGCTCGCCGCCGGCCTCGCCGGCGTCTACTTCTTCGTGGAGATGCTCTCCGTCCTGACCGCCGCCCCCGTGTACGTCCTGGCGGTGGAGACCAACGGCGCTTCCACCGGGGTGGTCACCAGCCAGAACCAGGGGCAACTGGACCAACTGGTGGGGCAGATCACGTACGCCGTCGAGCATCCCGACATCGAGTTCCGGGTGGTGGTGGAACGCCTCACCGTCTCGCCGAACAACTACTACTTCGGCGACAACGTCAACATGTACGGCGGAAACGGAAACGTGGGGATCGCGGCATGAGCGGCAACAGCTACTACTACGGCGACAACGTGAACATGTACGGCGGCCAGGGCAACCAAGGCATCGTCAGGAACCAGTCCGGCGCCGGCGGGACCGAGCAGCTGAACCCGGCCGTGGTCGCGGCCCTCGCCGAACTGCACCGGATGATCGGCGAGTTGCGCACCCAGGTCCCCGCCCCCAGCGCGCAGCTCCTCGACGAGTCCCTGCCCGCCATCAGCGCCGACGCCGCCGTCCCGGCGCAGGAGCGGCACCGTGCGCTGATGGCCGTCGCCGGCATCGCCGCGACCGTGGGCGCGGTGGGCCAGCCGGTCGCCGAGGCCGTGCGGACGGTCCTCGGGATGATCAGCGGGTAGAGCAACCGCTCCAGCCCGACCCATTTCCGGGTCGGCTTTCCCGACTCGCTGGTGGCGGCGGTCGGCCATTGGCCGGCACCGGGTCACCCCGCTGGTCGGCACGGGTCATGCCGCGCCCGGACCACCTCACCGCAGTCGCGACGACGACAGGATCGACAGCAGGTGGGCCGGGACCATCACCCATGTGATCGCGGCCAGAGCGACCAGCGCCCACCGCGTCACGTCCACGCCGCCCGTGACCGTGTCGCCGATCGCCGCCGCCAGCAGGACCAGGGACGCCTCGATGCCGTTGGTCACGCGGTGGATCTTGAAGGCCGCCGCCATCCGCCGCACGGTGGCGACGCCCTGCGAGCGCGGGCGGGTCGACTCGTCGTCGGCCACCCCGAGCCCGCGCCGGGCCCGGGCCACGTCCACCAGGTCGGTGGAGGTCTTGAGCAGGACGACGCCGAGCGCGGTGGCGAGGCCGAGCGAGAGCCGGCCGCCGAGGCCGTTCTCCGCCGCACGGAACCCGAGGCCCACCATCAGCGCGGCGTCCGCCAGGTATGCCCCGAGCCGGTCGACGTAGATGCCCGACGCACTGTTCTGGCCCTTCCAGCGGGCGACCTCGCCGTCCACGCAGTCGAAGAGCAGGAAGAGCTGCATGAGCACGAGGGCGAGTACGGCGCCGGTGAGCCCGGGGATCAGCAGTGCCGCGCCCGAGGCCACCCCGCACACCACCATCGTCCAGGTCAGCTGGTCCGGGGTGACCGGAGTGCGCACCAGCTGCCGGGTGAACCGCAGCGACACCCTGCGCATGTACAGTCGGCCCGCCCAGTGCTCGCCATTGCGGCCGGCCAGCTTGGCGTGCGGCTGGCAGACCTCCCGCAGCTCCTCCAGAACCGGGGCAGCGGCCATGGGCGTTCCCTCCCGCGTGATGTGATCGGGCCAGGCTACCGAGGCGGTTCGGCCCACCGTCGGCAGCCCCGTCACCGGGCGCGGTCCGGGCTTCCCGTGCGCGCCCGGAGCGCGGGCTGCCCCGGGGGGCGAGCCGGCGCAGGCCGGGCTCCGGGGTGGAAAACACCCTCCGGGCAGCCCGCGTTGCCCTGGTGTGCCCGGTGCAGGAGAGTGAACGCATGGACCAGGAACAGGCCCGCGCCTGGCTCGCCACCGCCGTCGCCGAGGCCCGCGCCGGACTCGCGGAGGGCGGCATCCCGATCGGCGCCGCCCTCTACGGCTCCGACGGCGCCCTGCTGGGCCGCGGTCACAATCGGCGCGTCCAGGACGACGACCCCTCCATGCACGCGGAGACGGCTGCCTTCCGGGCGGCGGGGCGGCAGCGCACGTACCGCGGCACGACCATGGTGACGACCCTCTCCCCCTGCTGGTACTGCAGCGGCCTGGTCCGCCAGTTCGGCATCTCCCGCGTGGTGGTCGGCGAGGCCGACACCTTTCACGGCGGCCACGACTGGCTCGCCGGGCACGGCGTGGAGATCGTGCTCCTGGGCGATGCCGGGTGCGTCGGGCTGATGCGTGACTTCATCAAGGACAACCCGGCGCTGTGGAACGAGGACATCGGTGAGTGAACCGCGGATCCCGACCATCGACCTGCGGCCCTGGCTCGACGGCGGCACCGAGGCCCGTACGGCGCTCGCCCGCAGCGTCGACCAGGCCCTCAGGACCGCCGGTTTCCTGCTGGTCACCGGGCACGGAGTGGACCCCGGGCTGCGCGAGCGGGTCCGCGCGGCCGCGCGGCGGTTCTTCGGGCTGCCCGCCGAGGTCAAGCAGGCCTACGAGGCCCGGGTCGGCGGGCGCGGCTGGCTGGGCCCCGGCGCCGAGGCCAACGGGCACGCGGAGGGCACCGAGACCCCGCCCGACCTGAAGGAGTCGCTGACCTTCGCCACACACGAGCCCTTCGAGGACCCGGCCGTCAACGCCGAGTGGTACGCGCCCAACGTGTGGCCCGCCGAGATCCCCGAACTCCGGCCGCTGTGCGAGGAGTACCTCGCGAGAATGGCCGGCCTGGAGAAGGAGCTGCTGTCGCTGCTCGGGTACGCCCTCGGGCTCGAACCCGACTTCTTCTCCCGGCACATGGACCATCCGACGTACGGATTCAACATCAACTGGTATCCGGGGACGGAGATCATCGGCGAGCCCGAGCCCGGCCAGTTCCGGATCGGCCCGCACACCGACTTCGGCACCGTGACCATCCTCGACCGGCAGGCGGGGAAAGGGGGGCTGCAGGTCTACACGGACCCCGCGGAGGGAGGCGTCGGCTGGGCGGACGCGCCCTTCGACCCCGCTGCCCTCACCATCAACATCGGTGATCTGCTGGCGCGTTGGACCGGCGACCGGTGGCGGTCGGGGCGGCACCGGGTGCTGCCGCCGCCCGCCGACGCGCCCACCGAGGAGCTGATGTCCCTCGTGTACTTCGGCGAGTGCACCCCGGGCACGCTGGTGGAGTCCGTGCCGCCACCGGTGGGCCGGGTGGCGTACCCGCCGGTCGACTCGCACGTCTATCTGCGCGAGAAGCTGAACTCGATCACCGTCGGCTGAATCCCGTCCCGTCCGGGCCATCGGGCGGGAGAACGGCGGCCTGAAAAAGGGGAGTTACGTCACGGTGGCGCTGATGCTGCCGTGCACCTCAACCTCCGGACCAGCCCGAACGACATCCAGCACCAGCTGCAGGGCGCGTACCTGGCGCAGTACCGGGCCAACCACGACTCCCACGGGGAGGCGCCCGCGATCCGGCTGGTGCTCGCCAACCCCGGCGCGACCGGGGACCACTTTCAGCAGACCGTGGACCGGCTGACGCGGACGGCGAGGAGCGCGGACCGGCTGCGGGCCGTCGCGGGCATCGGGCAGAGAACCGACAACAGCAAGAAGGCCGTCCGGGAGCTGACCCGACGCGCGATCCCGGTGGTCGGCTCCTCCATCACCGCCGACGACCTGGCCAACGGGCAGGGCGGCAAGCACCCGTATCCGGGCCTCGCCCGGGTGTCGCCGACCAACACCGACGAGGCCCGCGCGCTGGCCTCCTTCACCAAGGTGAGCGCGGGCAGGCGCTGCTGGTGTACGACAAGCCCGGTGATCCGTACACGCGGACGCTGCGGGAGTCGTTCGCCGCGCTGATCAAGGGCTTGCCGTACGAGCCGCAGCCGTTCACGCCGCCCGCCGACCGCAGCCGGGAGGGCAAGGCCGTACCGATCGTGGAGCTGACCCCCGAGGGCGGCTCGCGGTTCGTGCGGATCGCCTGGCCGGAGGGGAAACCGCCGGCGGAGGAAGGCCTGCCGCCGTCCTAGGTGAACTGTCCGGGAAGGGGCTCCGACGGCTCCTGCCCGGGAAGGTCCTGCGCGGGCTCCTGCCCGGCCTGCGCGGACTCCTGCCCGGAAAGGTCCTGCGCGGGCTCCAGGACCGCGATCAGCTGTTCGAATCGGGCGCGCCAGCCGGACTCGGATTCCTCCTCGCCCTGGAACTCGTGGGTGAAGCGCAGCAGGCACCCCTTGTCCCCGTCCCGCTCCAGATGGAACCGGATCCGGCCGCCGCCCTCCACGGTGTACTCGGCGACGCGGTCTACGTCCCACGCCGTGATCCGCCCCGTGCCCAGGTCACGCAGTGTGACCAGGCCGTCGAGGCGGGGCTCCAGGACGTCCACGGCGGTGAACCATCCCCCGAGCCCTTCGGGGGTGGCCACCGCCGCCCAGACGTCCTCCATATGCCGGGGGATCCGCACCAGAAGGTGGAGTATGTGCGTGTTCCCGTGCGTCTGGCTGGTGCCTTGTTCGATGGAACCGCTCATGACACCAGTGTCACCGACCAGGCATTCACACGCCCGCGTAGGAGTGCTTGCCGCTCACGAAGATGTTGACGCCGTAGTAGTTGAACAGCCAGCAGCCGAAGGCGATCATCGCCAGGTAGGCGGCCTTGCGGCCCTTCCAGCCGGCCGTGGCGCGGGCGTGCAGGTAGCAGGCGTAGGCGACCCAGGTGATGAAGGACCAGGTCTCCTTGGGGTCCCAGTTCCAGTAGCGGCCCCAGGCGTCGCCGGCCCAGATGGCGCCCGCGATGATCGTGAACGTCCACAGCGGGAAGACGGCCGCGTTGACGCGGTAGGCGAACTTGTCCAGGGAGGCGGAGGCGGGCAGCCGCTCCAGCACCGAGGTCGCGAAGCTGCCGGGCTTGCCGCCGGTCTGCAGCTTGTTCTCGTACGAGTCCTTGAACAGGTAAAGGATCGTGGCGACCGCGCCGACGTAGAAGACCGCTCCGCAGAAGATCGCGGTGGAGACGTGGATGTACAGCCAGTACGAGTGCAGGGCGGGCACCAGCTGGTCGCTGGCGGTGTACAGGACGGTGACCGCGAGGCCGAGGTCCAGCAGGACCGTGGTGACCAGGAACAGCCCGAGCCAGCGCACGTTCTTCTTCAGCGCCAGCAGCCCGAGGTACACGCCGACGGCGACCGTGGAGAAGGTGATGTTGAACTCGTACATGTTGCCCCACGGCGCCCGCTCCACGGAGGCCGCGCGGGCGACGACCCCGACCAGCTCCACCAGGAACGCGAGCACGGTGAGGGAGATGGCGATCCGCCCGTAGAGGTCGCCCTGCTCGTCCCCGCCGTGGGCACCGGGTCCGTCCGGCACGTCCCGGGCACCGGACGCGGAGCGCACGACGACCTTGGGCCGCTCCAGTACGGCGGTGCCGCCGGCCTGCTGCACGGTGACGGCAGGCCCCGCCTTCCGCGTGCTCTCGGCGGTCAGCGCGGCGGCCGTGCGGGCCACCTTGCTGCGGCTGCCGAGGAGCCATTCGGCGATGTACGCGAAGAAGGCCAGGGTGTAGACGGCCATCGAGGAGTAGATCAGCGTGTTGCTGATGCTCGCCAGGTGCTCGTTGGTCGCGGCGGCGAGATCGGTTGCGGCGGCGAGAGTCACTTCTCAGCCCCTTCGGCAGGTACGGCTTGGCGGTCGGGGGATGCTTCCTTGGACGCTGAAGAGTCGTCGGGGTCGGGTGCCCCCGGCGCCTGGTCGTAGAGGATTCCGGCGAGGTCGCCCAGCTCCTCGGGCAGCTTGGCGGACTCGCTGCGGCCGAGGCCGGCCATCTCGACCACCGTGACGCCGTCGTCGCCGCGCACCGCCCGTACCCACACGCGGCGGCGCTGGATGAACAGGGAGGCGGCCAGACCGAAGATCGCGGCGAGGGCACCCCCGAGCGCCCAGCCGCTGCCCGGCTGCTGGACGATCTCGAAGCCGGCCCACTCCTTGACGTCCTTGTCGAAGGTGATGGACCCGGCGCCGTTCGGCAGCTGCAGGGTGTCGCCCGGCTTGAGCAGCTTCTTCAGCAGCTGGCCCTTGGAGTCCTTGAACGCCTTCATGTGCTTGGTGTCGAGCTGGTACACGTTCTGCGACAGGCCCGCGTCGACGCCCAGGTCGCCGTGGTAGGCGTTCACGGCGAGCAGCGGGCTCACCAGTGCCGGGAACTGGGAGAGCATCGTGCCGCTCCGGGGGTCGAAGGTCGGCACGAAGAAGGCCTGGAAGCCGAGCTGGTCCTTGCGGCCGTCGGCGTCGCGGTAGCCGTCCATCACCTTGATCACGCCGTTGGAGGTGACGTTGCCGTCGAGCGGCAGCAGCGGTACCGCGTCGTGGTAGACGACATCGCCCTTGCCGTCCCGGACGGTGACCACGGGCGCGTAGCCGTGGCTGACCAGGTAGACCTTCGAGTCGCCGATCTCCAGCGGCTTGTTGACCTTGATGGTGGCCGGCTTCTCCTTGCCGTACGCCCCCTCGCTGTACCTGATCCTCGCCTCGAAGGTGCGCGGGGTGCCCTTGTTGGGCCCACTGACCTCGTAGGTGCCCTTGAAGTCCAAGAGGTCGAAGCTGAACGGCACCAGGTCGTCGTTCCGGAACAGGCTGCCGGACTTGAAGTCGTCGTACATCGGCAGCGCGTTGGAGAACCCGTCGCCCTCGACCATCAGCTTGGTGCCGTCCGACTTGAACAGCTGCCCCGACGCGAAGGCGACCAGCAGGACGATCAGCGCGATGTGGAAGAGCAGGTTGCCCAGCTCGCGCACATAGCCCTTCTCGGCGGCGACCGCGTCACCGGCGATGTGGGCCCGGAAGCGGCGCTTGCCCAGCAGCGCGAGCGCGGCCTCGCGGACCTGCTCCGGCTCGGCCGTGGTGCGCCAGGTGGTGTAGGCGGGCAGCCGGGTCAGCCGCTTGGGGGCGCCCGGCGGGCGGCCACGCAGCTGGCCGACGAACTGCCAGGTGCGCGGGACGATGCAGCCGATCAGGGAGACGAACAGCAGGATGTAGATCGCGGAGAACCACACCGAGCTGTAGACGTGGAAGAGGCCGAGCTTGTCGTAGACCGGCGCGAGCGTCTTGTGCGCCTTGCGGAAGTCGTCGACCTTGTTCAGGTCGGCGCCGGTCTGCGGGATGAGCGAGCCCGGGATCGCGCCGAGGGAGAGCAGCAGGAGCAGCAGCAGCGCGACCCGCATGGAGGTCAGCTGTCGCCAGAACCAGCGGACCCAGCCCAGGACGCCGAGGCCCGGTACGGCGGCGATCTCCTCCTGCGGGGCGGTGGACAGCTGGGAGCCGGCCGCCCCCAGGTCCTCCTGGTCCTGGCTCTTGTCGGTTTCGGTCTTGCTCATCGATCAGATCCCCACATTGAAGCCGCCGGACCAGGTCTGCATCTGCTGCACCAGGCCGTTCCAGGCGCCGGTCAGCAGCAGCACACCGGTCACGATCATCATCGTGCCGCCGATGCGCATCACCCAGACATAGTGGCGCTTGACCCAGCCGAAGGCACCGAGCGCCCTGCGGAAGGCGACGGCGGTGAGGACGAAGGGGACGCCGAGGCCGATGCAGTAGACGATCATCAGCAGGGCGCCGCGTCCGGCGCTCGACTCGCGCATGGCGAGGAAGGTCACCGACGACAGCGTCGGGCCCAGGCAGGGGGTCCAGCCGATCCCGAAGAGGGCTCCGAGCAGCGGGGCGCCGACCAGGCCGAGCGTGGGCCGCCGGTGGAAGCGGAACTCGCGCTGGGTGAGTCCGGGCAGCAGTCCCATGAAGAACACGCCCATGAGGATCACGAGCACGCCGAGCACCTTGGCCAGCGTGTCCTGGTACTCGATGAGATGGGAGCCGAAGTAGCCGAACAGTGCTCCGCCGGAGATGAACACGGCACTGAAGCCGAGCACGAACAGGGCGGCTCCGGTGATCATCCGCCCGCGCTTGGCCTCGCCCAGGTCCGTGCCGGCGACCCCGGTGACATAGGAGAGGTAGCCGGGGACGAGCGGCAGGACACAGGGCGAGAAGAAGGAGACGAGCCCACCGAGCAGGGCGATCGGCGCGGCGACCAGCAGCGCGCCGTGGAGCACGGTCTGGTTCTGGCCCACCGCCAGCGTCACGAGAGCGCTCACGTCACTTCTCCGCGAGGACCGGCTTGAGCATCTTCAGCAGGGCCGTGTCGTCGAGCGCCTCCAGCGCCCGCGCGGCGACCTTCCCGTCCTTGTCGATGATGAGCGTGGAGGGGATCAGCTGCGGGTTGAGCGTGCCCCTCTTGAAGCGGAGCATCAGCTTGCCCGTCGGGTCGTACAGGCTCGGATAGCTGATCCCGTGCTCCTTCTCGAAGGCGAGCGCGGGGGTGGTGCTGGTGTCCCGGGTGTTGATGCCGACGAACCGCACGCCCTTGCTCTCGTACGCCTTGGAGACCTTGGCGAAGTACTGGGCCTCCTCGCGGCAGGGCCCGCACCACGAGCCCCAGACGTTGATGACGACGACCTTGCCCTTGTAGTCGGCGACGTCCAGGGTCTTGCCGTCGATGGTCTTGCCGGACAGGTCGGGCGCCGCGGCCCGCTTGCCCTGGGGCGCGGTGTCGATGCCGTTGTTGCCGGTGACGAAGTTGGTGTTGCCGCCCCCGCCGGAGGTGCCGCCGTTACCGCACGCGGACAGAGTCAGGGCCGCGACGGCGGCCACGGCGCTGAGCAGGACGGCGCGGCTACGGGTACTCATGTGAAAAGTTTCGCATGCCTGTTCCGAGGATCCCGCGCACCCCCCTGCCGGGCGGAAAACCGCATTTCAGGCGGCATTTACGCCGGACATTTCGGACATCTACTCACGCAGCGTCGGAGGAGGCCGACTTGGTGTCCCGCAGGAAGTCCTTCCAGCCCCCGGCTGGCCGCTGCCCGACCTCCAGCGTGCGCAGCCTGGCGAGCACCTCCGGCTTCTGGACGTCCATCCAGTCCACGAACTGCCGGAAGGAGACGAGACGTACGTCCGCGCCCTTCTCCTTCTCCCGCGCGATGTGCTTGAAGGCCTCCTCGACGGAGTCCATGTAGATGCCGCCGTTCCACTGCTCGAAGTGGTTGCCGATGAAGAAAGGCGCCCGATTTGTCTTGTACGCCCGCTCAAATCCCTGTATGTATGCCTGCGCGGACTGCTTCCGCCAGCCCGGATAGTTGTAGGCGGGCGCCTTGGTCGAGTTGACCGACTGGTTGGCGAGCATGTTGTAGTCCATGGAGAGGACCTCGAAGGAACGCCCGGGAAAAGGTATCTGCTGCAAGGGCAGGTCCCAGATCCCCATCCGCTTCACCGGCCACACCTGACGGCCGCCCGGCGAGGAGGCGTCGTAGCGCCAGCCCAGCTCACGGGCGGTGGGCAGCAGGTTGTTCTGGCCGAGCAGACAGGGCGTACGGCCGCCGACCAGCTCCTTGTCGTAGTCGAACGGCAGCGCGGGCAGGTCGGTCCAGCCGGTGTGGGTCCGCCACTGCTTCACGAAGGACTTGGCCTGCTGGATCTCGCTCCTCCACTGCTGCGGGGTCCAGTTGGCGACCGTGCCGCCGCCGGCGCAGAAGTGCCCGTTGAAGTGGGTGCCGATCTCGTGCCCCTCGAGCCAGGCGCGCCGGACGTTCGTCAGGGTCGCCTTGATGTGCTCGTCGGTGAGGTAGCCGATGTCGGATGCTCCACGCGGGTTGTTCGGCGGCTCGTACAGCCGCTTCTTCGACTCGGGCAGCAGATACAGACCCGAGAGGAAGAAGGTCATGCTCGCGCCGTGCTCCTTGGCCAGGTCCAGGAAGCGCGGGAAGAGACCGTTGCCGATCTCGCCCGCCCCGTCCCAGGAGAAGATCACGAACTGCGGCGGGGTCTGCCCCGGCTGCAGCGGCTCGGCCTTGGCCGGCTGGTGCGGCTGCCCGCCGGTGAAGGAGGTGGAGCCGTCCCCGATGGGCCGGGCGGGATGCGCGGTGCTCCCGCCGCCGTGCCCGGTCCGCCCCTTGGGGGAACCGTCCGGGTGCCCGCGATCGTCCGAGGGCTTGAGACTCCCGCAGCCGACGAGACCGGCGGCCGCCGCGCCCGCGCCCGCGCCGAGGCCGAGTATTCCCCTCCGGGAGAAGGTCCGGCCGGTCCGGGAGGAGGTGCGCATGGAGGATCCCCGATCGTCACGCCTGCTGGTGGTCACCCAGTCAGAGGGCGTGACGATCGGGGAGGTTCCGGTGATTCTTATGTTTTTCGCAATGGGCCCGGCAAAAGCGCCCTAAGGACTTTCAAACGGGCCGTCCGCCACGGCAGTTACGCGCCGAAGGCCTTGCTGTCCCCCTTGACCGGCTTGGCACCGGCGCGGAGATGGGCAGGAACGAGGTCGATGGCGGGCTCGCTGTAGCCCACGGACACGATCTTGTCCCCGAGATAGGTGAAAGTCGTCAGCGAGGCGAGCGTGCACTGCCGCTTGCGCGGGTCGTGCCACAGCCGCCGCTTCTCGACGTACGACCGCACGATCCAGATCGGCAGCTGATGGCTGACCAGCACCGCCTCGTGCCCGCGCGCCTGGTCCTTGGCCGCGTTCAGCGCGCCCATCATCCGTACGACCTGCTCGATGTACGGCTCGCCCCAGGACGGCCGGAACGGGTTGACGAGGTGCTTCCAGTTGTCGGGCTTGCGCAGGGCGCCGTCCCCCACCCCGAAGGTCTTGCCCTGGAAGACGTTGTCGGCCTCGATGAGCCGCTCGTCGGTGGCGAGGTCCAGCCCGTGCGCCTTGGCGATCGGGGTGGCGGTCTCCTGCGCGCGCTCCAGCGGCGAGGCGGCCACGTACGTCACGTCCCGCGCGGAGAGGTGCTCGGCGACCCGGTCGGCCATCTGCCGGCCCAGCTCGGAGAGGTGGTAGCCGGGCAGCCGCCCGTACAGGATCCCGTCCGGGTTGGCGACCTCACCGTGCCGCATGAGGTGGACGACGGTGACGTCCTTGTTGCCGGGGGTCTCGGGGGTCTCGGGGTTGCTGCTCATGCTGCCGTGGCCTCCGCGGCCGCTCGGGCCGCCGCCGGGAGGGCGTCGGCGATCTTCTGGATGGCCTGCTCGTCGTGGGCCGTGGACACGAACCAGGATTCGAAGGACGACGGCGGCAGATAGACGCCGTTCGACAGCAGCGAGTGGAAGAAGGCGGTGAAGCGGAAGGACTCCTGGCGCTTGGCGTCCTCGTAGTTCCGCACCTGCCGGTCGGTGAAGAACACCGAGAACATGTTGGAGGCCTTCTGCAGCCGGTGCGCGACGCCCTCCTTGCTCAGCGCCTCACTGACGAGCGTGCGGATCTGCTCGGACACGGCGTCGACCGTGTCGTACGCGGCGTCGTCGAGGAGCCGCAGCTGGGCGAGCCCGGCCGCGGTGGCGACCGGGTTCCCGGAGAGGGTGCCGGCCTGGTAGACGGGCCCGGCGGGAGCGAGGTGGGCCATCACATCGGCCCGCCCGCCGAAGGCGGCGGCGGGGAACCCGCCTCCCATGACCTTCCCGAAGGTCATGAGGTCGGGCTTGACTCCGTCGATCCCGAACCACCCGGCCCGGCTGGTCCGGAACCCGGTCATGACCTCGTCGGAGATGAAGAGGGCACCGTTCTTGGAGCAGGCGTCCTTCAGCCCCTGGTTGAACCCGGGGTCCGGCGGCACGACGCCCATGTTGCCGGGCGAGGCCTCGGTGATGACACAGGCGATCTCGCCCGGGTGCCGGTGGAAGGCCTCGTGCACGGCTTCGAGGTCGTTGTACGGCAGCACGATCGTGTCGCCCGCCTGGGCGCCGGTGACGCCGGGCGTGTCGGGCAGCGCGAAGGTCGCGACCCCGCTGCCCGCCGCCGCGAGCAGCGAATCCACGTGCCCGTGATAGCAACCGGCGAACTTGATCACCTTGGACCGCTGGGTGAACCCACGGGCGAGCCGGATGGCCGACATGGTCGCCTCGGTCCCGCTGCTGACCAGCCGCACCTGCTCGACGGGCGCCACCCGGGCGACGATCTCCTCGGCGAGTGCCACCTCGCCCTCACCGGGCGTGCCGAAGGAGGTACCGCGGGCCACGGCCTCCTGCACGGCGGCGATGACCTCGGGGTGCGCGTGCCCGAGGATCATCGGCCCCCAGGAACAGACGAGGTCGACGTACTCCCGCCCGTCGGCGTCGGTCAGGTACGGCCCCTTGCCAAAGACCATGAACCGGGGCGTGCCGCCGACGGCGCGGAAGGCGCGCACCGGTGAGTTCACGCCGCCCGGCGTGACGGCGGACGCACGGTCGAAGAGCGCCTGCGAGACGGGCGCTTCATAGGGATAGGGCAGTTCGCTCATGGCACTCATGACGTGCGACTTCTCCGACTTCTCGGACTCCGTTTGCGTGGTGACCTCCTCAGGGTAGGCCGCGGCTCGCCCGGCGAGCGGCCGACCTCAAGATCGCGGCCGCGCCATCTGCGAGACTGGGACTGATACACACAGCTCATACGGCACGTAGTGATCAGAGACCGGGAAGCTCCCGCGGACTGGTGTTTCACCGCACGTTTCGGCGAGCGGCCGTGGGGGAGGTCACTGACACGATGATCGGGTTGCGCGGCGGGGGCCACGCGTCCTAGAAAAGCAGTCGGGTGGAGATATGCATCGCGGTGGCGGACTGGGCGAGGGGACTGATGACCTGGGTCCTCGACGTGCCCGGCGGGGAAGGCACCGGCGCGACGTGGAGGAATCGACCGAAGCACGGCAGACTGACGCACGTCAGGCACAGGGTGGACCGAGTGAGCCCGAACGGTACGACCGGCAGATCGACCGGCAGCTGGAGAGCCAGCTGGACCGGCCGATCGAGCGTCGGCTCGACCACCGGGCCGACCGCCTCCGGGCGGGGAGCAGGAATGGTGGTCGGGTGGGGGTGACGTACAAATACTTCGGCGCGCCGGACGGCGCGACCGCGGCCCGCGTCCCCATCTCGATGCGCCCCGAGGAACTCGGCGGCGACGAGCTGGGCATGAACGGCATGTTCACCAAGATCAAGCCGGAGACGATGGCCGCGATGGTGCTGACCGGCATCCAGGGCGTGCCGCTGCACAAGGTGCCGCCCCTGGAGCTGGTCGTCCTGCACCCCGACTACGCGGTCGTCAAGCTCCCCACGACCGTCGTCGACCCCCTCCGCGGCATCGGCGAGGAATCGGTGGGCGCGGCGGCCTTCATCTGGTCGACGGTGCCCGACCGGGGCGGCCCGCGGGATGCGTTCAACGTGTACCAGTTGCTGCACGAGTGGCAGGACTTCTCGCATCGGCTGCATGAGGCGGGGCATCAGCCGTATTGCCTTGTGTGGCCCTGAGCTGGGGTTTTGTGGGGGTCGGGCGGGGCTTTCGGGCTCCGCTCTCGTGATGTGCGAAGGAGGGCCGTCAGGCCCCCGGGGCACATTGAGGGCACATCGGTTTCGACGGGCAGTGTTGGGCCCTGGGCCTCTCCGGCGTTCGGGGCTCCGTCTCCGCTTCCCGTGCAGGCGTCGTGGTCTTCGGTTCGCCGTGCGGCTCGGCCCAGGGCGGAGTGACCTCGACCGGTACGAAACGTCCGGCGGAGGCCTTCCGGCGGGGTAGGTGTTTGCCTACCCCAGAAGTAGGTTTCGGTCCATGGCGCTTGCCGGACCCCTCGCAGCAGCATGATCTCCAGGCCACAGCGCGTGGCCTGGAGAACGGGACGAGGGCGGATATGTGGCCATTTCCGGTGGATGGGGCACCCTGGCCGGGGGGTGTGCTCGTGGCGTTGACCGCGGTCTGCGCTGTGCTGGCCTTCAGGGCCGAGCAAGCGCGGGACCGGCCGGCGGGTACCGGGCGACCGGCCGGGCGGATCGGCTGGCCGGTCGTGGCGGGACTGGTGGGTACGGCCGTGTACGGCAGTGTGCCGACTCTGCTGCGCGCCCTGCACGGCTCCGCCGGTTCGCCCGGCTACATCGTCACCGTGCCGGATCTGGAACCCGACGGGCTGCTCCCGGCGGCGCTGCTGATGGCCGGCCTGCTGGCCACCGCACTGCTCACCTCGGCGCGCGCGCCGAGGCGGTGGGTACTGCCCGTGGTCGCGGCGGTGACCGGCGAACTGCTGGAATGGACGTACTGGCTCACGCATTCCTCTGCCTCCTCTGGCCGGACGCTGATGAACGTCCTGGTGGGCAGCGTGAGTGTCCCGGTGCTCGCCGCCTTCGCCGGGGCGGCCCTGCGCCGGCCGGCGAACGGCAGGCCCTCGCGTCTGGCCGCAGCCGATGCCTCGAGGTCCGCGCGCTGGGCCCTGCTGCTGCCCGCCGTCGTGGTGATGACCGGCGACCTGATCGGCCTCGATCTGTGGCAGTTCGCGTCACCGGACACCGGGATCGGACCGGCAGTGGTGGGTTACCTGGCGGGACTGGCGCTGCTGGCGGCCGTGGTGGCCGGGCTGGCGAGGTGGCCCGAGGCGGCGGCGAACCTGGCTGTGCTGGGGCTGGTGGGGATCGGGGCGTACGACGTCGCCCAGGGCGGGTTCGGGCAACACCTGGTGCTGGTGCGGACGTTCGGCTCCCCGAGCGGACCGGCGCCGTCCCTCCCCCTTGAGATCGCTCACCATGCGTCGGTTCTCGGCGGCATCCAGGGGGCGGTGCTGCTGGCCCTCGGGCTCTGGCTGCTACCGAGGACCGTGTTGGCGGATGCCGGCCGGCTGCTCGGGCGGGGGCCTGACCCGGCGCTGGCCCGGCGGGTGCGGGAGCTGACCGAGACGCGGGCCGAGGCGGTCGGCTCCGCGGCCGCGGAGCTGCGCAGGATCGAGCGAGACCTGCACGACGGCGCACAGGGACGGCTGGTCACCATCGGGATGAACCTCCGGGTCGCCGAGGAGATGATCCACAGCGATCCGCACGAGGCCGCCGCACTGGTCGTGGAGGCCCGCGTCGCCTCGGCGGCGGCACTGGAGGAACTGCGCGGCCTGATCAGGGGCATGCACCCGCCGATGCTGGCCGACCGGGGCCTGGGGGAGGCCGTTCGGGCGCTCGCGCTGGACCTGCCCCTGCCTTGTGAGACCGAGATCGGTCTGCCCGGGAGGCTCGACGCCCCGCTGGAGTCGGCCTGCTACTTCGCCATCGCCGAGGTGGTCACCAACGCCGTCCGGCACGCCTCGGCGCACGGCCTGCAGATCCGAATGGCCCGGACGGACGGGCTGCTGCGCATCGAGGTGATCGACGACGGGGTGGGCGGCGCGGATCCCGCCCGGGGCACCGGGCTGGCCGGGGTGGAGCGACGGCTGGCGGCCTTCGACGGCATCCTGGCGGTCAGCAGCCCGCCCGGGGGGCCGACGATCGTGGTCATGGAGGTGCCGTGCGCGTAGTCGTCGCGGAGGATCTCTTCCTGCTCCGGGAAGGGCTGGTCAGGCTCCTCAAGGCACGTGGGTTCGAGATCATGGCGGCCACCGACAGCGCGCCGGGCCTGCTCGGCGCGCTGCTGGAGTTCCGGCCGGACCTCGCGATCGTGGACATCAGACTGCCGCCCACCCACACCGACGACGGACTCCGTGCGGCGCTGTCCGCCCGGGAACGGATACCCGGGCTGCCGATCCTGCTGCTCTCGCAGTACGTCGAGCAGATCTACGCCCAAGAGCTGCTCGCCGACCAGGCCGGAGGGGTCGGCTACCTGCTCAAGGACCGGGTGTTCAGCGACGACCAGTTCGTCGACGTGATCCGTACGGTCGCGGCGGGTGGCACGGTCATGGACCCCGAAGTGGTCACCAAGCTGCTCAGCCGCCGCAGCCGCGGCGAAGGCGGGCCCCTCTCCAGGCTTACCGGGCGGGAACGTCAGGTGCTCGAGCTCATGGCCGAGGGACGCTCCAACAGCGCCATCGCGCACCGGCTCTTCATCAGCGAGAAGGCCGTGTCCAAGCACAGCACCAGCATCTTCACCAAACTGGAGCTCGCCCCCTCCGACGACGACAACCGCCGCGTGCTGGCCGTGCTCGCCCACCTCATGTCCGCGCCACGTGAAGGCCGCATTCCACCGAGCCACTGAGCTGATCAAGACCGAAACATCGCCGGCCCGGCCGGCGGCCCAAGCGCCGGGCGTAGCCCAGTGCTGCCCAGAGACCCAGGGAGCTTCCGTGACCACCACGTCGTTCAGCAGCCAAGAAGGAATGACACGCCGCCGCATGCTCGGAGCTGCGCTGGCAGTCGGGGGCACCGTGCCGATCGGCGCCGCACGCCGGGCGTGGGCGGCTTCGACCGGCCCGGGCCCGGTGCAGCTCACCCTGCCCGTGCCCACCGGACCGCACCCGGTGGGCACGGCGTCCCTGCACCTCGTCGACACTTCACGTCCGGATCCCGTGGCCGGCCCCGGGCATCACCGCGAGTTGATGGCCGCCGTCTGGTACCCCGCCCGTAGCGTCGAACGGCATCCACTGGCCCGCTGGACGGCCCCCGCCGTGACGCGGGCACTCCTCACGTCGGCGGGTTTTCCGGCCGATGTCGCGGTGGCGCCGCTCACGGCCGGCCACGCGGGCGCACCGGTGCTGCGAACGGGCCGACGACTGCCCGTCGTCGTCTTCTCGCACGGCGCGCACGATCACCGGGCGGACACCACCATCGTGGTCCAGGAGCTCGCCAGCCACGGATATGTGGTGGTCACGGTGGACCACACGTACGACGCGTTCAGCGTGTTCCCCGACGGGCGACTCACGGTTCCGCTCGATCAACCCGCCCTGACACCACGGGACTTCGCCACCGACATCCGGTTCGTGCTCGACCGGGTCGAGGATCTCGCCGCCGCGCGCAACCCCGACGCCGAGCACCGGCCGCTGCCGGCCGGCCTGCTCGGCGCCCTCGATCCGCGGCGCATCGGCATGTTCGGCTGGTCGAAAGGCGCGACGGCGACGGCCTTCGTGATGAGCGAGGACCGGCGGGTGCGGGCCGGGCTGAGCTTCGACGGGCCGATGCAGCCGACGGTCACCACCGACCTGGACCGGCCCTTCATGCTGATGACCGCCGAGAATCCCCGGGCCACGGAGCCGAGCGTCGCCGAGTTCTGGTCTCACCTGCGGGGATGGCGGCTCAACGTACAGGCGGAGGGCGCGGTTCACTCGTCGTACTGCGACGGCCAGTTCCTGATCCCGCAGCTGGCGCAGGCCGTCGGAATGAGCGACGCGGACCTTCGGAGCTGGATCGGCACCCTCGATCCCGCCCGGGCGGTACGCATCCAGCAGGCGTACCCGCTCGCCTTCTTCGACCTGCACCTGCGGAACCGGGGGCAGGGGCACCTGCTCGACGGCCCGTGCCCGGCCTTCCCGGAGGTGAGGTTCATCCCGTGAAGCGACGGACCGCGTCACGGCCAGTCGGCTCACCGCCATGACAACCCACACCGCCTGCACGAGGCGGGGCACCAGCCGTGTTGCCCAAAGGTGCCGACCGTCTCGGCACAGGGGCCGAAAAGCCCTGGCACCATTTCCGGGTCCGGAGAGATGGTGAGAGCGGGAAGCCTCCTCGGGAGGTGAGCACAGTGTGGTACTGGCACGGCGGTGGCTGGGCCTGGATGGCCTTCATGCCCCTGGTGTGGATCCTGCTGCTCGGCCTGTTCGTGTGGGTCGTGGTCCGTCTCACGCAGCACCCCACGGATCGCGACAGCAGGCAAGGCATGGGGCGGTCAGCACGAGAGACACCGGAGGAGATCCTCGACCGCCGCTTCGCCTCCGGTGAGATCGACGCGGACACCTACACCGAGGCGCGCGAACGCCTCGCCGCCCACAGACCGAAGCCCCGGTGACCGTGGCAAGGCCGCTCACCAGGGGCCCCGCCGGCCCGCTGATCGGCGTGAGTCAGTGGCCGCTGATCGCGAGCTCGTAGTCGCCGAGCAGGTCGCCGAGCAGGGTTCCGGCGGTGATGTCGCTGGAGACGTGGCCGGCCATGTAGAGGCGGGAATAGAGGACTTCGTCCTGCATCCACCGGTAGTCCCCGGCCCGGTGCGGGGAGAGGGCGCTGAGGAAGGTGACGGCGGCGGCGGACCGGGCGGCGTGACGTGAAGGGTAGGAGTACGGGCCCTTGGCACCGGGCTTGATGTGCTTCTCCGGGCGCAGGGTCGGGTCCAGGACGAAGGGTGCCGGCTGCTTGTCACGGGCGGCGAGCTGGTCGCAGACGGTCTTGGCCAGTTTGAGGGCCGCCTTGAGTTCGGCCTTCTCCGCCTTGCCCTGTGGGGCGGGGATCAGCTCGCGCTGGTCGTGGAGGTAGAGCTTCCAGATGTCCTTCTTGCCGTTGAGCTCCAGCCAGGTGGCCGCCTTCGTCCCGGCGGCCGTGCGGGTCTTGGCCAGCTGCTGGACCTGATGGAGTTCGGCGGTGCGTTCCTTCGCCGCAGGCGGTGCGGGGATCTGCCGGGCGGCCCACGCGGCGAACGCCTTGTCGTCGCGGGTGGTGCCGTGCGCCTTCTTCCACTGCGCGAAGAGGGCATCGGCCTTCTTGCGCTGGGCGGCGGCCTGCTTGCCGATCGGGGTGATCTCAGTGTCTGCGAACAGGGATGGGGGCGGGTTCTGCTTGATGCGGTCGGTCGCTGAGAGCTCTTGTTTCGCCGAGGAGGCCGTGGGCGCCCATTGCGGTCGCAACAGGCCGAAAGCGGCGGCCCCCACGGCGAGCAGGGCGATGACCGCGTACGGCCATGTGATGCGACGCAGGGCGTTCATGCGGCGGGGGTCCTTTCGAGGAGCGGTGCGGAATGTGCCTCGGCGGTGAAGTGCGTGCGGGCGAGACGGCGTACGTCGTTGTCGGGCAGGCCGGGCGTGAGCAGGGAACGACCGACGATGTACTTGCTCAGGGAGACGGGCCGGGCACCCATGCGCAGCAGGAGGCGGTCGGCGGGGGCGGGGCTGCTGCCGCCCTTGGTCTCTACGAGGACGTACCCCGGGTCGAGGGCGGCGGTGCGGTCCCCGTGATGGCAGGTGAGGCTGCCGTCGAGCGTGACGCGTGTTCCGTGTTCCAGGTCGGCGAGGGCCGCGCGGACGTAGCGGATCTCCGCGGCGGGGGACAGTGCCGCGGTGGTGACGGGGATGTCCGCCCGTCGCAGTACGTCGTCGATGAACTCGGCTGCGCGAGCGTCCAGCCGGCCGTAGGCGTGGGCGGGGGCCGTGAGGGCGTGTTTGACGGTGGCGCCGCGGCCGTCCTTGGTCTTCACTTCCACCCGGCACAACCCGTCCTCCGCGTACAGGCGAGTGCGAACCTTCCAGCGCCGGCGGCGTCCCTGGACGTGGGCCCGCCAGGCGCCGAGCCGCTCGGTGTCGAAGTAGGTGCTGAGGTAGCTCGTGGTACGGCGGCCGACCAGGTCGAGGACGTGGTGGCTGTCGGCGAGCCGGTCCACGAGGAGGCGTGCGCGGTCGAGGGAGATCAGGTACTTGCGGTCGGTGCGGTGCTGTAGCGCGGCGGCCGCGTCGACCTCGGCGAGCGTGGCGCCGCGCAGGGTGCACAGGTGGAGATCGGCCGCGAGGGGGGAAGCAGGCGTCATGCGACGGTCACCTGCTCGCGCGGCTCGATACCCTGGGCGGTTGCCTCCTCGCCCGGTACGACGGGGTAGCGGGCGGAGACCCGGGTGGTCTCGCGGACGTAGTCGACCTCGTCGACCACCACCGACAGCGGAGCCTGCCCGAAGCGCGACGCGACATCCTCGGCGATCAGGGACGGGGCCTGGTAGATGCGGTCCAGGGTCAGTTTCACCGTGCGGGTGGGCGGCTGGTACGCGCGGGGATCGTCGGCCAGCAGAACGGCCACCAGGACGAGAGCGTCCAGGGCGATGACGAGCCAGCTGTCACGCTGCGGGAGTCCGGTGCACAGGGCTGTGACCAACGTCGCGAAGGTGTAGGCGACGTCGCGGAGGGTGAAGGCGGCGCTGCGCAGGCGGACCAGGGAGAGGATGCCGAACAGGCCGAAACCGACCCCGGCGGGGAACTTGCCGGCGCTGATCGCGCTCATCGCCGCGAAGAGACCGATGTTCAGCGCGACCAGGACCAGCGGCATCGCCGGTGCGCTGGGACGACGCCGGTAGAGCCACCCGACCAGGATCAGCAGGGCGACGACGTCGAGGCCGCCGCGCGTGGTGAGGTCCGTGGGTGCGATGTGGGCGGTGATGCCCTTGGCGGCGAGCACCAGTGTGTCCATGGCTGTCCCTTCCGTCCCGGCACGTAGGACGGCGGACCGATCGCGGCCCGCGGTGCGCCGCGACGTGAAGGACGGTAGGGATGCCACATGAACAGACCATGAAGCTTTTCGCGCCTGCGGAGCCGGGGTCGCGGTCGATTAGCCTGACCGGCATGCACTACCTCGTCGTCGACGACGAGACCCGTCTCACGGACCTCGTCGTCCGCTACCTCACCGAGTCCGGGCACACCGCCGCAGGCCGATACGACGGCCCCTCCGGCCTCGCCGCCGCCCGTGACCCCCGCCTGGACGGGATCCTCCTGGACGTGATGCTGCCCGGCCTGAACGGGGTCGAGGTGTGCCGGACGCTGCGCGGGGAGGGCATCGACGTCCCCGTGATCCTGCTCACCGCGCGCGGTGCGATCAGCGAACGGGTCGCCGGACTGGATGCCGGCGCCGACGACTACATGGTCAAGCCGTTCGCCATGGAGGAGCTGCTGGCCCGGCTGCGCGCGATGTCCCGGCGCCGTCCCGACTGCTCCGGCCGCCTGCAGGTCGGCGACCTCGTGCTCGACCCCGAGCAGCAGCGGGCCTGGCGGGCGGACACCGAACTCGACCTGTCCCGGCGGGAGTTCGCCGTGCTGCGGGTGCTGATGGAGAACGCCGGCCGGGTGGTGACCCGGCTGCAGCTGCTCGACGAGGTCTGGGACGGCGAGACCGACCTGCGCAGCAACGCCATAGACGTCCATGTTTCCAAGGTGCGCGCCAAGGTCGACCGGGCCTTCGACCGTACGACGATCACGACCCTGCGCGGACGCGGCTACCGCCTGGAGACCGCCTCGTGACCTTGGCGGGCAGGCTGCCGGCCTGGTTCGGGCGGCTGCCCGTCGTCACGCGTCTCGTGCTGGCCGTCGCCGTCACCATGTCCCTCGTTCTGACCGGAGCGGCCGGGCTGGTCTACTGGCGGGTCCAGACCGCCCTCGACCGGCAGCTCGACGACGACCTGGCCGCCTACCAGCACGGCCTCGACCGGGCTCTGCGCGCCGGCTCCGCGCTGCCGCCGGGCCCCAGCGGCAGTCTCCACCAGGTCCTCGACACCCACGGCCGCATCCTCGGCTCCAGTGAGGCCGTGGAGCACCGGGCTCTGCTCACCCCCGCCGAACTCGGCGCGGCCGCACACGGTCACGCGGTACGACGTGATGTCGGCTCGCTGCTGCCGATCACTCCGGACACGCTGCGCCTGCAGGCCAAGCGCGTCAGGGTCGGCGAAGCAACCCGCGTCGTCGTCGCCGCCGTGCGCCGAGGACACCGCGACGAGGCCCTGCGCGAGCTCCTCGCCCAGCTCGCCCTCGCCTCCGGACTCACCCTGATCGCCGCCTCGTACGTCGGCTACCGCACCGCCCGTGCCGCCCTGCGCCCCGTCGAGCGCTACCGCAACGCAGCAGCCACCCTCGCCGACGGCGCCCAGAACCTGCGCCTGGACGTGCCCGCCGACCGCGACGACGAGATCACCCGCCTCGGCCACACCCTCAATCGCATGCTCGACCGCCTGGAGGCATCCGCCGAGCGCGAGCACCAGTTCATAGCGGACGCCAGCCATGAACTGCGCACCCCGCTGTCCCTGCTGCGGGCCGAAGTCGACGTCGCGCTGCACCGCCCCCGCTCGGCCGAGGAACTCACCGAGACACTGCGCTCCGTGGACGCCGAGGTCCAGCGCCTGATCGCCCTCTCCAACGCTCTGCTGGACCTGGAAGAACTCGGCAGCACCGACCACCTCACCCGGGCGCCCGTATGGCTCGCCGACCTCGTCGACACCGCCGTGGCCCCGCACCTGCGCACCGCCGAAAAGGCTGGGCGTGACCTGGCCGCCGACACGGACGACACCACCGTCGACGTCGACGCCCGCTGGCTGGTGCCGGCCATCGGCAACCTCGTCGACAACGCCCTCCGTCACGGCCGCGGGACCGTCCGCCTCACCGCCACCGTCCACGAAGGCAGGCTGCGGCTGCGCGTCACGGACCAGGGGCCGGGCTTCCCCGCCGAGTTCCTGCCCCGGGCGTTCGACCGCTTCGCCCGCGCCGAAGCGAGCCGCACCAGCGACGGATCCGGCCTGGGACTCGCCTTCGCGCAGGCCGTCGCCGCCGCGCACGGTGGCACCGCGCACGCCGAGAACTGTGGGGGCGAAGCCGCCGTCACCCTCGACCTGCCCTGCTGACCGGTGCGGGTGCAGCGGGCGGGGATGTCGGCCACGGCGGTGTGAACTTCGGGGCCCGTGTCTCCGTATCCGTCATAGAGGACACTTCGTAGCAGATGCGGACGATCCAGACCGCTCGCCGATGGTCCTCGAAGGAGATGAGCCCCATGGCGATCTCGGCACGTACGACCCGTACGGCACTTTCCACGACGGCGGTGGCCTTCTGCGCCACTCTCGTCCTGGCCGCCTGCTCGAACGGGGGCGGCGGTCACGCGAACAGCTCGGCGGGCTCGGGCACGGGGCAGACGATTTCCGGGACCCGGGTGACGGTCACCGAGACCGAGTACGGGCTGAAGCTCTCCCGGGCGTCGTTCGCACCGGGCACCTACACCTTCGTCTCCGACAACGCCGGCAGGATCACGCACGCCCTGTCCGTCGACGGCCCCGGGGTGGAGGACGCCCGGACCAAGGACATCCAACATGGCCAGCAGGCGACGCTGACGGTGACCCTCAAGAAGGGCACGTACGACTTGTACTGTCCGATCGACGGTCACAAGCAGCTCGGAATGGACCAGCACATCCACGTCGGATGAGACACCTCAGGCCCGTGCCCCGGCTCACCCGTCCGAGGCACCCGCCGAGGCGCCCGCGTGTGTCCGCGACGGCGGACGCCGGAGTGTGTGGCGCGCACGCGACGCGTTGCGCGAGCCGGGCGATGGTGGACGGGTACGGGTGTTCCACCGTCCCCTCAGGGAGGCCCGTCGACCTGCGTCTGTGGCGCTGTGCGGCGCGCCGTGCGGCGCGCCGTGCCGCCGCACGGCGCCGGCGCTGGAGCACCGCTCACCTTCGTGACCAGCACTGTCGCGCGCAGCTGACTCGACGGGCCGGAGCCGGACCCCCGGCCTACGCTGATCGGTGGGGGGAGCGTTCGGGTGATTCGCACACCGAGAGGGGCGTCCCTATGGACGACTACCCGCTGATCGAGAATCACGGTCTGATCGGCGATCTGCAGACCGCGGCGCTGGTGACCACCGACGGAGTGGTCGACTGGTTCTGCTCCCCGCGGTTCGACTCCCCGAGCGTGTTCGGGGCGCTTCTGGACAAGGACAAGGGGGGGCACTGCACGGTCCGGCCGGCGCACGTGACGTATGCGACCAAGCAGTTGTACCTCCCCGACACGGCGATCCTGGTGACCCGGTTCATGACCGAGGGCGGCGCCGGTGAGGTGCTCGACTTCATGCCCGTGACCGGTACGACGGTCACGTCCCGCCACCGGCTGGTCCGCCTGATCCGTTGTGTGCGCGGCAGCATGACCTTCCAGGTGGAGATCGCCCCACGGTTCGACTACGGACGCCGGGCACACCGGTTGCACATCACCCAGCACGGAGCGGTGTTCGCGGCGGAGGACGGCACGGAACTCACCGTGCACCCGATCCGGGAAGCGGATGACGAGCGTCTGATGGACGTTCTCACAGACCGGGATGCCGACCTGCACTTCTCGGTGACGATGCAGGCGGGCCAGCAGCGCGGGATGGTCCTCGAGATGGGCGCCGAGGGGCCGCCCGCGGAGGTCCGCCGCGCCGAACACCAGCAGCTCTTCGATGACAGCGTGGCGTTCTGGCGCTCCTGGCTGGCCCAGTCGCGCTACACCGGGCGTTGGCGGGAGGTGGTGGAGCGTTCCGCGATCACGCTGAAGCTCATGACCTTCGCCCCCAGCGGCGCCGTGGTGGCCGCCCCGACGGCGGCCCTCCCGGAGCAACTGGGCGGCGAACGCAACTGGGACTACCGCTTCACCTGGATCCGTGACGCCTCCTTCTCCGTGTACGCACTGCTGGGACTGGGCTTCACGGAGGAGGCCAGGGCGTTCATCATCTGGCTGGGCAGCCGGGTCCAGGAGCGGGCCGGCAGCGACGGGGAGTCCGGCCCGCTCAACATCATGTACAAGGTCGACGGCTCCTCCGACCTGGACGAGCAGATCCTCGACCACTGGGAGGGCTATGCGCGTTCCGCGCCGGTGCGGATCGGCAACGGTGCCGCCTCGCAGCTCCAGCTGGACATCTACGGCGAGGCGATGGACAGCATCTACTTCGCCCACCGGCACGGCTTCCAGGTCGGGCACAGGGGATGGAACTCACTGCGGACGGACCTGGACTGGCTGGCCGACCACTGGGATCAGGCGGAGGAGGGTATTTGGGAGACCCGCGGCGGTCGCCAGGACTTCACGTACGGCCGTGTCATGTCCTGGGTGGCGTTCGACCGTGCTCTGCGACTCGCCGAGGCGAAAGGGTGGCCGTCCGCGGCCGGACGCTGGCACGCCGAGCGGGACGCCGTCTACGAGCAGGTCATGGCCAAGGGGTGGAGCGACGAACGTCAGGCCTTCGTCCAGCACTATGGCAGTGGCGTACTGGACTCCTCGCTGCTGCGCATGGCGACGGTCGGCTTCCTCACCCCCGAAGATCCGATGTGGGCATCGACCCTGGACGCCATGGAGCAGGAACTGGTCAGCGACAGCCTGGTCTACCGCTACAACCCCGAGGCCTCGCCCGACGGCCTGCGCGGCTCGGAGGGAACCTTCTCACTGTGCACCTTCATGTACGTCGACGCCCTGGCGCGAGCGGGGCGCACCGACCGGGCGAGGCTCGTGTTCGAGAAGATGCTGGGGTACGCCAACCATCTGGGCCTGTTCTCGGAGGAGATCGACCCGACGGGTCGTCAGCTGGGCAATTTCCCGCAGGCCTTCACCCACCTCGCCCTCATCGACTCGGCCATCACCCTCGACGCGGCGCTGGACCGGCGTTAGGGCCCTTCTGATGGGTCTCCGTGGGGGAGATCCATCAGAAGGGCCCTAGCCGGCCGGGTCCGCGTCCGACGCCGGTGCGGGCCCGAGCAGCACCAACACGTCGCCGTCCGCCGCCGTGGCCGGCACAGCTTCGGTGGCGCAGGTCCGGTCCCAGCCCGGCGTCGTGGAGGATGAGCGCCACCGGCACCGAGACCAGGGGGAGAAGGCCGGCCCCAGGAGCTTTTCGGGATCGACGACGTCGGTCGGGGCTCCGGCGGCGAACCCGGCCGGCAGCAGGAGGATCAGGGGCGGGATCCGCCGCCGGCTCGCGAGGATCCGGCAGCCCACGGCGAGGGCCACGGTCAGGCCGATGCCGAGCAGGATGTCGTTCTCGGTCACCGGGCTCGCGCCCTTCACGCCCTTCGGTGTGCGCCGCGCCGGTGCGGGTCCGCCACGAGGTCAGCCCTCGTCGCCGACACCCGTGGCCCGCAGTTCGGCGTCGGTGAGACCCTCCAGCTCACCGTGGGTGTCCAGCCAGTACAGCAGGGCGACCGCGGGGACGACGAGGAGGACGGCGACGAGGGAGACGAGGCCCAGCCAGCGGAGCGTGGTGGGCGCGCCCGCCCCCTCGGACACGGTGAGCGAGGTCGGGATCAGATACGGGCGCTGGGCCGTCCCCCAGGCGATCACGGCCGAGGCGACCACGCCGACCGCCGTGACCCGCGACCAGGCCCCGGAGGACCGGATCAGCAGCGCCGCGGTGGCGCAGGTGGCCAGTGCCGCGAGGACGACGAGGGCGAGCCCCACGCCGTGGGTGAGGCCGTGCCACACATGAGGTGCGTCCCCGTGGGTGACGAACAGCGTGATGACGGCGAGCGCGGCGACGACGGCGAGGGCGCCCAGCGCCCGCCGCCGGAAGTACCGGTCGAGGTCCGGCGCGGTGAAGCGCCGGGCGTCCGCGGCGAGGAACACCGCCCCGAGCAGGGCCGTGGCCGCGATGGCGAGCAGGCCGAACAGGAGCGAGGTGGGGTTGGCCCACACGTCCGTCGACGCCGTCGCACCCGCCGTCACCCGGCCCGAGGCCACTCCCCCGGCCGCGGCGCCCAGGGGCCGAAGACATCGCCCCACCGGCCCATCCTGCCCGGCCACAGCAGACCGAACTCGAAGGAGAGCACGGTGCCGGTGACGACGCCGATCGCGAACTGGACCGCCATCACCGCCGACCACCGCCGGGCCAGCAGCAGGGCGGTCGCGTCGCCGCGGCGCAGACCGTAGCCGTGCATGATCAGCGTGATCAGCGGCAGCGCCACACCCAGCGGCACCAGGATGATGTGGGAGGCGAGGGTGAAGGCCATCAGCGATCTGGCCGGGAGCATCTGTGCCGGCGGGTCCGCCAGCGAGGTGATCAGGGTGTGCATACAGGTCTCCCCCGGGGGCCGACGCGAGTGAGGTGGGTCAGCCGCCGGTGGCGAAGCCCGGGAAGAGGGTCATCCCGCCGTCGACGTAGAGGGTGGTGCCCACGACGTAGTCCATGAGGTCGGAGGCGAGGCCGACGACGGCGTTGGCGATGTCATCGGGCTCGCCGACCCGCTCGTAGGGGATCAGCCGCATGAGATCCTGCTCCGCCTCGGGCGTCTCCCAGGCGTCACGGTTGATGGGGGTCTTGATGGCTCCGGGGGCGACCGCGTTCACGCGGATCTTCTTCGGGGCGAGCTCCTGCGCGAGCGTCGCCATCATCATCTGTACGCCGCCCTTGGACGAGGCGTAGTTGACGTGACCGGACCACGGGATGATCTGGTGCACCGAGCTCATGCAGATGATCTTCCCGGCCGCCCTCGACACCTCCGGGACCACTCCGCGGCGCAGGAACTCCCTGGCAGCCTCGCGGGCGCAGAGGAACTGCCCGGTGAGGTTGACGTCCAGGACCTTCTGCCACTGGGCGAGGGTCATCTCGGTGATCGGGGCGTCCCGCTGCAGTCCGGCATTGGCGACCAGGATGTCGATCGTGCCGAACTCCTGGACCATCCGGTTCGTCATGGCGACGACCTGGCCCTCGTCGGACACGTCCGCCTCGTAGGCGGCGGCCCGCACACCGAAGGCGGTGATCTCCTCGACCACCTTCTCCGCTTCCTCACGGCCGGCCACGTAGTTCACCACCACGTCGGCCCCGGCCCGGCCCAGAGCAACGGCCGTCGCCTTGCCGATCCCGGAGTTCGCGCCGGTGACCAGCGCCTTCTGGCCCCTCAGCAGGTGCGTGGGGATCACGCCCTGGGGTGCGCCCTCGGTGGAACTCACGATGCCTTGCTCCTCCACTGCGTGCCCGGTCCGGCCGGGGCCCGTGACCCGGCTGCTGAGGGCCTCAGACAAGCAGCGTGGAGGAGCGGCGGCATGTCGGGGCGGACCGGGTTGCGCTGCCCGGCTGAGATTGTTCGCCCGGCCGGTGGCGCAGGGTCAGCCCAGCCGCTCCAGCAGGTGGTCGCCGACGCGCAGGGCGTTCGCGATGGCCGTCAGGGACGGATTGACCGCGCCGATGCTCGGGAAGAAGCTCGTGTCGACGACGTAGAGGTTGTCCAGCTCGTGGGCCTTGCAGTTGACGTCCAGGGCCGAGGACGCCGGGTCGGTGCCGAAGCGGACCGTGCCGGCCTGGTGTGCGGTGGCGCCGATCGGCATGCCCTTGTGCAGATAGATGCTGCGCGACAGCAGGCGGTGCTCGTGCATGCCGAGCCGGCCGAGCATGTGCTGCAGTTTGTGCCGCAGCCGCTGGAGACCGGCGATGTTGTTGCCCTCGTCGAGGGTGAGCCGGATCCGGCCGTCGCCTTCCAGGGTCACCCGGTTGTCCGGCTGCGGCAGGTCCTCCCCGCACAGCCAGAAGTCGACGGCGTGATGGGCCATGACCTCGAAGGGCATGTCCGGTGCCACCGATCCGGCCCAGCGCGGGGCCTCGCCGTGGATCTGCTCGGCATCCGACTTGCCGAGCATCTGGATGCCTCCGAGGGGGTACTCCCAGTCGTCCGCGCCCAGGTACCAGTCGTGCAGGGCGAGGGTCTTCTGGAACTGCGTGTCGTTGGGCTCCTTCGAAAGGGCCATCAGCGCGAGGTTGTTGTGGCGCATGTAGTACCGGCCGACGACGTCCGAGCTGTTCGCCAGCCCGCGCGGATGCCGGTCGTTCGCCGAAGCGAGCAGCAGGGCCGCGGAGTTGACCGCCCCGCACGCCACGACCACGACGTCCGCCGAGAAGCGGGCCTCCTCCTCGTCCGGGAGCTGGGCGACGACGGTGGTGACGCTGCGCCCGGTGGCATCGGTCTCGAGCCGCGTCACCCGGGCGTTGGTGACCATGTCGACGTTGGGGTGCCGCAGTGCCGGCTCCACACAGATCACCTGCGCGTCGGACTTGGCGCGGAGCAGGCAGGGGAAGCCGTCGACCCGGTCGCAGCGGATGCAGGCGCTGGAGTTGGTGGCCCGGCCGAGCTCGTCCTGGGCGAGGTTGACCCCGATCGGCAGGTGGAAGGGGTGCAGGCCCTGCTTCTCCAGGTCGTGGCTCAACTGCGTGATGCGCGGCTCGTGTTCGACCGGCGGGTAGGCGTACTGTCCGCTGCAGGGCCCTTCCCAGGGGTCCTCGCCGTGCCGGCCGTGCACCAGGTAGAGGTGCTCCGCCTGCGTGTAGTACGGCTCCAGGTCGTCGTAACCGATGGGCCAGGCGGGAGAGATGCCGTCGTGGTGGCGCAGTTCGCCGAAGTCCTCCGGGCGCAGCCGGAACAGCGCGGCGCCGTAGAACTTGGTGTTGCCGCCGACGTAGTAGTTCACCTCGGGCGGGAACTCGTTGCCGTGGCCGTCGAGCCAGAACTCCGGGGCCCGGTACTTGGCCTTGACGAACACGGCCGTGGAGTCCCAGTTGTCGCGTTCGCGCCGCAGATGGTCACCGCGTTCGAGGACGAGCACCCGTTTGCCGGACGGCGCGAGGCGGTGGGCGAGCGTGCCGCCGCCGGCACCGGTGCCGATGACGACGACGTCGTAAGAGGGCAGGGCATCCACGGCATCCACCGTCCTTGCTCGTGCGGCCCGCGGCCGTTGTCGGCTTGCCTCTTCGAACTCTTCGAACGTACGCGCCCTCCTTCCGTGCGGCACCCGGAGCGGGCACGCACCGGCACGGTCACAGGACGGCGATCGGGTTCACCGGAGAGCCGGTGGCCGCCGGCAGCCGCAGCGGGGCGACCACGCACAGGAAGCGCCAGCGGCCCTGCTGCTCGCAGACCGGGACCAGTTGCTCGAAGTCCAGGTAGTCCATCAGATGCAGCCCCATGGCGTTGACGGCCAGCACATGCACGGGGAACGGGACCTCGGCCACCGCGCTGGGCGCCGTGTCGTTGTTGCCGTCCGATCCCAGCGCGGACACGCGCCGTTCGGCCAGGAAGCGCATCGCCGTCGGATGCAGGCCCGCCCGCGCCCCCGCCACGTCCCAGGCACCGAGGGTCCGGCGGCGCAGCCGGTGGCCCACGCGCACGAACAGCAGATCGCCCGGTCCGACCGTCGTCCGCTGGGCGGTCTCGGCCGCGACGAGGTCGTCGGCGGTCACGTCGTCGCCTGGGTCGAGCCACGGCACTGCCCGCAGGCGCGGGATGTCCAGGAGGACCCCACGGCCGACGATGCCGTCGCGCACCAGGTCGAGCGTGAGCGCGCCGGCACCGTCCGGTGTCACGGTGCTCGCCGGGACGCCGCCGTACAGCTCGCCGTCGAAGATCACATGGCACAACGCGTCCAGGTGGCTGTCGACGTCCCCGTGCACGTCCATGGCGAACCGGTCCCGGGCGAACCGCAGCCCGTGCCCGTCGGTCTCCCGGTGCGTCGGTGCGGTCATCCGGTGGGAGGCGGGCTCCGGGCTGTCCGGACCGGGCCGGGTCTCGATGGGCGCGGCCAGCGACACGGAGCGCCCGCAGCGGACCTCGGCGGCGGCCGCCACCATCCGCTCGGGCGTGAGCCGGTCCAGCGCGCCGCGCGGGTCGCCGGTGCCGTCCCGGGCCTGGTCCCGCAGTCGTCCGTACAGCTCGCGGAAGGCCGCTTCGGACAGGGCGGGCGATGCCGCGGAACGCGGGGGTGGGGGTGGGGGATGCGGGTGCGAATCCATCAAGAGCTCCTCCTCGTCCGCCTCGGACTCTCGTCCGGCGTTGGGGTCTTCGTCCCAGGTGGCGGTGGGCCGGGCGTGCGATGAGCCGGGCGTGCGATGAGCCGGGCGTGCGGTGGGCCGGCGGACCGCCAGGGCCTGCCGGCCGGCTCGCCCACCGGCCGCACGGCGCGCACGGGCGGCAGCGGTTCGACCGTCCCGAAGCCGACCGCGGCGGCGAGGATCCCACGGGAATCGTCACGGCACCGCCGAGCAGCGGGACGACCAGCACCACGCAGCCGACCGGGAGCCGCAGCGCGGCCGCCACCGCGGCCGCCATCCCGGCCGCCGACCCGGATACGACGCTCAGGCCGGGCACCGGGCAGCGGGGCGAGCAGCACCCCCACCGCGCCACCCGGAAAGCGAGGGCAGGACGGGGCCACCCCGCAGGCCGCGCAACAGTTCCCGCAGCCGGGTCGGCCTCTTCCGGCTGTGCACCGACGGCGGGGGCGGCGGATGGATCCGACCGCGTCACGGCACCGTTCCTCCCGTGTCAGCCGGGGATCGAACGCTTCTGTACGCCGAACACCTCGGTGCCCCCACCGTCATTGCAGCATTCGGCCGGGAGCCCCGCACGTCCGCACGGTGGCCGCGGACCGTGGAAAGCCGTTGATCGGTTAACCTGACCGCTGCCTCGGCGCGGACGGTGACGCTCCCGGGCCTGCGGCGATGCGAGCCCGAGGCCTTGCCCGGGTGCGTCCGGCAATCGCGAGGGGGAGACATGTTCGGCAGACGCCTGTTGGTGGCTGGGGTGACGGCGGTCCTGATGGCCGGGCTCGGCGCGTGCTCCGGTGGGAGCGGGGGTGGCGACGAGGGCACGAGCCAGGTGGTCGGAGCGGAGCGGAGCGGCACTGCCACCGGACAGACCCGGCCGGATCCGGCCGGCGAGCCGGACACCGTCTCCGGGCTCCGGGACACGGTCCGCCACCTCTCCGCGAAGACCGCCCGGGCCACCCGTGCGCACCTGGTCGGCAAGTGCGCCACCGGCACGCGGCGGGTCAGGCACACGTCGAGCTCGGGCACGGGCACCAGGCGGCGGACCCGCACCTGGTACACCACCGAGCGGTACCGGTCCTGCGGGAAGGTGCGCAGCGGCACCGAGACCTACCGACGGGTCGTGCGCCCGGAGAAGTGGTGCGTGCGCCTGGACGACGTGGACGGCGACAGGGCGAGGGACGACGTCTGGTACCAGGTCACCAGCGCGACCTATGCCGACGCGCTCGACACGGACGAGCACGCCCGCATGAAGTTCACCCCGTCCGGCACCGGCTGCTGAGCCCTCGCTCCAGGACACCGACGGGGCCGTTCGGGTGCCCCTGCGGCCCGGGCGTCCCACCCGGCGTGCGGGGCACGGCGGCCCCGCCTTCACTGAGAGGGACAGATCGTTCCGAGGTCACGGGAGGCGCGCTATGGCAGGGCACTGGACACGAGGTGCGGCGGGCGCGGTGCTGGCCATGGCGGTCGCGGCGACCGGGTGCTCCGGCAACTCCGGAAACCCCTCCGGCACCGCCAGCAAGGCGGCCTCGGCGGCCGCCTCCGCCGCCTCCTCCCTCGCCTCCCGGGGGGCCGACGCGCTGGCCTCGGCCTCGGCGGAGGCCAGGCGCAAGCTGGACCAGGCCAAGGGCGGGGTGAACGCCAAGGACGACGTGACCCTCGGCACCGTCGCCATCGGCGACGACGGCAAGGCCGCGGTGAAGGTGACCGCCAAGAACACCGCGGGCTCCGCCAAGTCCTTCGCCGTCCAGGTCAACTACACGGACAAGAGCGGCAATCTGCTGGACGTGGTCGTGGTGACGATCAAGGACGTGCCCGCCGGCGCCTCCGGGGAGGGCACCGCCCGCAGCAACCGCAAGCTGTCCGGCGAGGTACGCGCGGTCGTCGGCACGGCCCTGCGCTACTGACCACCGGTCGCCGTGTCCCCCGGCTCCCCGGTTCCCCGCCTCCCGGGCCGCCCTCAGCCACCGTGGGGCCGGGCGAGTCCCAGGTCGTACGCGAAGATCACCGCCTGTACCCGGTCCCGGGCGCCGATCTTGGCGAGGACCCGGCCCACATGGGTCTTGACCGTGGACTCGGACAGGACGAAGTGGCCGGCGATCTCGCCGTTGGTCCAGCCCCTGCCGATGGCGACGAGGATCTCGCGTTCGCGGTCCGTGAGCGAGTCGAGGCGCGTGTCCCCGGCCGGGTCGGCGGCGGGGCGCGGGAGGTGCTGGGCGAACTCGTCCAGAAGGCGGCGGGTGAGCGCGGGGGCGATCACCGCGTCGCCGAGGGCGACCGCGCGGATGCCGGCGAGGAGTTCCTCGGGACGGGCGTCCTTGAGGAGGAAGCCGCTGGCTCCGGCACGCAGCGCCGCGTGGACGTACTCGTCGAGGTCGAAGGTGGTCAGCACGAGGATGCGGGAGCGGCCGCCGGCCGCGACGATGCGGCGGGTGGCCTCGATGCCGTCCATGCCGGGCATCCGTACGTCCATCAGCACCACGTCGGGGCGCAGTTCGGCGGCCTTGCGGACGGCCTCGGCACCGTGCGCGGCCTCGCCGAGCACCTCGGTCTCGGGGACGGACTCCAGCAGGATGCGGAAGCCGTAGCGCTGCAACGGCTGGTCGTCCACGATCAGTACGGTCGTCACCCGGCACCGCCGAGGCCCAGGACGGCTTCCACCGTCCAGCCGCCGCCCGCGGCGGGGCCCGCGCTGACGGTTCCGCCGTACAGTGCCGCTCGTTCCCGCATGCCCACCAGGCCGTGTCCTTCCTCGCCGGTCGGTCCGGGCCGGGCGGCCGGGCCGGTGTCCTTGACCCGGATGGTCAGCCGGGCGTCCTCGACGGCGATCGCCAGCGTGGCCCGGGTGCCCGCGCCCGCGTGTTTCAGGGTGTTCGTCAGGGCTTCCTGGACTATGCGGTAGACCGTCAGCTGCACCCCGTCGTCCAGGGCGTCGATGTCACCCGCGGAGCGGTAGACGACGTCCAGACCGGCGGCGCGCACGTTCTCGCACAGCGCGTCGATGTCCGCGATGCCCGGCTGCGGGCTGAGTTCGGGCTCGCCCGGCGGACCGTCGGAGGCAGCGCGCAGCACGCCGAGGACGCGCCGGAGTTCCCCGAGGGCCTGTCGGCCGGTGTCGCCGATGAGGTGCAGGGCCTCCTTGCCGCGTTCCGGAGCGGTGTCGGTGGCGTAGGCACCGGCGTCGGCGAGCGTGATGATGACGGACAGGTTGTGGCCGACGATGTCGTGCATCTCGCGGGCCACCCGGGCCCGTTCGGTGGCCGCGGCCAGCCTGCTGCGCTGGTCGCGTTCGACCTCCAGCCGGGCCGCCTGGTCCCGCAGCCCCGCGAGCTGGGCCCGGCGGATCCGTACCATCAGACCGAGCGCGACGGCCGCCGTCGCCGTGCTCAGCAGGAAGAACAGGGCGTCCCAGACGGACACGACCGGCGAGAGGCGCACCGCGACCACGGCCATGCCGCCCGCCATGAGCCCGCAGGCCCAGGGCAGCTGCCGCAGCCGTCCGTGCAGAGCCAGGCTGTACAGGGCGATGAAGAGGGCGACGTCCGCGCGCAGCGCGGCGTTCAGGGACCACTGGAGCAGGAACACGGCCCAGATGGCGCCGAAGGCCGCCAGGGGCCGGCGCCGGCGCCACAGCAGCGGCAGCACCAGCCCCGCCTGCAGGGCCGCCATCCCGGCGGCCGGCAGCCGGGTGAGGGCGAGGCGCAGGCGGTGCGGTCCGTCGCCGTCCCCCGCGCCCGCGTGCAGCAGGTCGGGCAGACAGAACATGGCGAAGACCAGCACCACCACGGCGGTGTCCAGCACCCAGGGGCGGGCCCGGTCGGCCTGCCGCAGCCGCTGGCCGGCCCGGCCGAGCCGGGCGACCAGCGGCCCCATGCCGCTGATGTCGTAGGTGGTCACCGTGGTCACCGGCTCATGATGCACACGGTCGCCGGTCGCCGCGTCCCTGGTGCTCACGGTCAGGCGTCGCTGCGGACCAGCCGGTACGCCGCCCCCGCCAGCGCGAGTGCCGTCCAGCCGAGGAAGACCAGCAGCCCGGCCAGGGGGGAGAGGGCGGTGGAGTCGTGGGTCAGGGCGAACACCGCCTTGCCGGCGTTGCTCGGCAGGTAGGGGCTGATGTCGTTTTGCCAGGAGCTGGGCAGCAGGGAGACCAGTCCGGGGATGAGCATCAGGGTGGCGACCAGGACGGAGATGCCGCCGGCCACCGACCGCAGCAGTGCGCCCAGGGCGGTGCCGATCACGCCGACCAGGCCGAGGTAGAGCCCGGCACCCAGCAGGCTCCGTACGACTCCCGCGTGGCCCAGGCCCATCGCGGCGGGGGTGCCGGAGAGGATCCCGCTGCCCGCCAGGAAGGCGACGAAGGCGCCGAAGGTCCCGACGACCAGGGCGACCAGCCCGTACACGGCCGCCTTGGACCACAGGACGGGCAGCCGGCGCGGTACGGCGGCCAGGGTCGAGCGGATCATGCCGGTGGAGTACTCCCCCGCCATGACCAGCACGCCGAGGACACCCAGGGCCAGCTGGGCGAAGTTGGTGCCGAAGAGGGACAGGCTGACGGCCGTCGAGTGGGCGAAGTCGCGGTCCATGCGCGGGGAGCCGATCAAGGACTTGTAGCGGCTCGCGGCGATCAGCCCGAAGACGACGAGGAACAGCAGGCCGAGGCCGAGGGTGATCCAGGTCGAGCGCAGCGTCCAGAGTTTGGCCCACTCGGAGGCCAGTACGCGCCGTCCGGTCACGCGGTAGGCGGGGCGGGCGGATGCGGTGCGGGGCTTCTCGGCGGTCGCGGTGAGGGTGCTCATGCCGTCCTCCCGGCGGTCTCGGGGGTAGCGGTGCCGTTCGTGGAGCCGTGGTACTCAACGGCGTCCCGGGTCAGGTCCATGAAGGCCTCCTCCAGGGAGACGGTCTGCGCGGTCAGTTCGAACAACGGGATCCCGTGCTCGGCGGCCTTCAGCCCGATCTCGCGGGCGGTCAGGCCGGTCACCTGCAGTTCCTCGGAGCCGACGCGGCCGGTGATGTCGACGCCCGGCCCGGCCAGCACATCACGCAGCCGCGCGGGGTCCTGGGTGGCCACCCGCACCGTGTCGCCGCCCGCCTCCCGGACCAGGTCGGCCACGGTGGTGTCGGCCAGCAGCCGTCCCCGCCCCACGACGATCAGGTGGTCCGCCACCAGCGCCACCTCGCTCATCAGGTGGGAGGAGACGAACACGGTACGGTCCTCGGCCGCGAGCGAGGTCAGCAGGTTGCGGATCCAGAGCACGCCCTCCGGGTCCAGCCCGTTGACCGGCTCGTCCAGCATCACCGTCTGCGGATCGCCGAGCAGCGCCGCCGCGATGCCGAGCCGCTGGCCCATGCCGAGGGAGAAGGCACCGGCCCGCTTCCGCGCCACGCTGCCCAGACCGGCCAGCTCGATGACCTCGTCGACCCGGCGGCGCGGGATGCCGTGGGTGAGCGCGAGCGCCCGGAGGTGGTGGTAGGCCGAGCGGCCCGGGTGAACGGACTTCGCCTCCAGGAGCGTCCCGACCTCCTGGAGCGGTGCCCGGTGGTGGGCGTAGTGGTGGCCGTTCACGGTGACGGTGCCGCTCGTCGGCGCGTCGAGCCCGACGATCATCCGCATCGTCGTGGACTTGCCCGCGCCGTTGGGGCCCAGGAAGCCGGTCACGGTGCCCGGCTTCACGACGAAGTCCAGCCCGTCGACGGCCGTCTTCTCCCCGTACCTCTTGGTCAGCTGCCGTGCGTCGATCATGCGCCCTCTTTCTCTCGGACCCGGGCGTCCGTCGCCTTTGACGCCTCACCCGTAACGCTAGGGTCCGAATCGCCCATATTTCGTGGTACCGGGGGGTGACGCACGCCCAAGCGGGTGGTACCGCGGTACTACGGGGGTCTCAGTCGAGCCGGCGGCGCTTGGCCAGTCCCGCCGCCGTGAAGGCCGCCACCACGTGCTCCCGGTCTCCGTGAAGGGGGCCCAGCCGTCGCAGTGGGCGGGCACGATCCGGCGTCGCCCGCTCCCCGCGGCCACCAGCGTGCCGCACAGCGCCGTGTTCGCGCCCCCGGCCATCATGGAACGGCCTCGCCGATGCGGATCCGCACGGGACCGGCCCTGCCCCGACCCTACGTAATGTAGGTTTCCCAACCGGCAACGGCCACGTCTGTTCATCGGGGGACACCATGCAGGACACGCACCCGGAGTCGAGTCCACCGGCGCAGGTCGGTGTACGCGGCCTCGTCCCGACGCTGACCGTGCTGGTTGTCAGCCTCGTCATCGCCGCCGTCGGCGTGTACCAGCTGTGCGGCTTCGGACTGCACAGCCTCGACCGGCGCCCGCACCTGTTCAGCGACGGCCTCGCGACCGGCGGGGTGATCGTCGCCGTGGTGGCCGCCGGCGCGGCGGTGGGCAACCTGGCCTGGACACTGACGGCGGCCCGGCGCGGCACGGAGGGCTCGGGATGAGACCCTGTGCGCAGGATGTGTGCGCGCCCGTACGCGCGCTAACCTACAAGCTGTAGGGTCAGCGTTGCCCCGTCCCCTTCCCCAAGGTGCCCGTCACCATGCCCGCACGACAGTCGAGCCCGATCTCCCCACAGGTTCCCACTCAGCGCAAGCCCCGCCCCGGCATTCCCTTCCTGCCGACCGGCGGCGACCGGCTCAGGAAACGGGCGGCGGCGGCCACCGTCTGGTACCTGCGGCTGCAGGCCGTGCTCAACATCGCCGCGGTCCTCTCGCTGCCGTTCCGCGAGGAGGTGCACGAGCACAACGCGGGTGAGTTCTTCACGCCCTACCTGGCCACCGCCGGCCTGGTCTCGGCGGCACTCGCCCTCTTCCTCGCGGTGGTGATGCGCCGCCGCAAACGCGCCGCGTGGGTCTTCAACCTCCTCCTCGCCGGCCCCCTGTTCTGCCTCTACGCCGTCGCCCTCACCCGCGACCCCTACCGCGAGCACCTCTTCAACTGGCTCTCGGCCACCCTCACCGGCCTGTTCGTGGCCGCCCTGCTGCTCGGCCGGCGCGAGTTCGACGCCATCGGCGACCGCTCCAACCCACGCCTCGCACTCGCCGTCGGCACGGGCGGCGCCCTGGTCAGCGGCACACTCGGCATCCTGCTGGTGCGCGCGACCAACACGCTCCCGGGCGCCACCCTCAAGGACGAGATCGCCTACACCCTGCTGCGCGGCATCAGCGTCGGCCCGCTCGCCGACCGGGTCGACGCCGTGAACGCCCCCCGCTGGGCGGACGTGATCGTCAACGTGCTGATCGCCGCCACCTTCCTCCTGGTGCTGTACGCCTGCTTCCGCGCCCCGCGCGGCGCGTGCCTGCTCGCCGCGGAGGACGAGCGGAAGCTGCGGGCGTTGCTGGACCGGCACGGCGACCGCGACTCCCTCGGCTACTTCGCGCTGCGCCGCGACAAGGCCGTCATCTTCTCCCCCAGCGGCAAGGCGGCCGTCGCCTACCGCGTCGTCGGCGGTGTCAGCCTGGCCTCCGGCGACCCCATCGGCGACCCCGAGGCGTGGCCCGGTGCCATCGACGCCTGGCTCGCCGAGGCGCGGCGGCACGCCTGGACTCCGGCCGTGATGGGCGCGAGCGAGGAAGCCGGCACCATCTACGGCCGCCACGGCCTGGACGCCCTGGAACTGGGCGACGAGGCGCTCGTGGACCTCACCGACTTCACCCTCGAAGGCCGGGCCATGCGCGTCGTCCGCCAGGCCCACAACCGTGTCCGCCGAGCCGGTTACACGGTCCGCATCCGCCGCCACGAGGACATCCCCGACGAGGAGATGGCCCTCCTCGTCGACCGCGCCGACCACTGGCGCGACGGCGCCACCGAGCGCGGCTTCTCCATGGCCCTCGGCCGCCTCGGCGACCCGGCCGACGGCCGCTGCGTGATGCTGGAATGCCGGGACGCCGACGACGTTCCCCGGGCCCTGCTCAGCTTCGTGCCCTGGGGCGCACAGGGCCTCTCCCTGGACCTGATGCGCCGCGACCGCGCCTGCGAGAACGGCCTGATGGAGTACATGGTCGTGGAACTCCTCCTGCGCGCCGAGGAGTTGGGGGTGCGCCGGGTGTCGCTGAACTTCGCGATGTTCCGCTCGGTCTTCGAGCGAGGCTCCCGCCTGGGCGCGGGCCCGGTCCTGCGCCTGTGGCGCTCGGTCCTCACCTTCTTCTCCCGCTGGTGGCAGATCGAGTCCCTGTACCGCGCGAACGCCAAGTACCGCCCGGTCTGGGAACCCCGCTTCCTGCTCTTCGCCAAGAGCAGTGACATCCCGAGGATCGGCCTGGCCAGCGCCCGCGCAGAGGGCTTTCTGACCCCGCCCACCCTCCCGCCCTTCCCCCGCCGCAAACAACCGACCTGCCCGTGACCTCCAACTCCCGCAGCGCCACGACGACCACCTGACGGGGCCGGCGCGGGGGCCGGCCTTCACCACGGGAGCGAGGGCGGGGGCCCGGGCAGGGCTACGGCTTCGCCACGACAAGGGATACCGGACCGGGACCCCCGCCCCCGCCCACGCCCACGCCCCCCGGGGCGGGGACTACGCCGCGAGAGCGGGGGACCGGAACCGCCGAAGGCGTCTCGCGGCCGCGTCGCGCATCCCCGCCGCAAGCCGCGGGCCGCCAACGGCGGGCACCCGCCACCACATGGGCCACTCGCAGGCGCTACGAAAGTCGCACGGGTGGTGCGGATGGGAACAACCGCGCCGAAGGCGAAGCCGCGGCGGCCCGGAGCAGCGCGCCCCCACAGGGCTCAGCCCCCACCCCGCGCACTGCCACCTTCGCTCCCCACGATCCCTCCGCCCACCGTGAACCCGATGACCGCCCCGCCCCCTTCCCGCCGGGCGGCGAACGGGGCTCCGCCGTGCGCCATGGCGACCTCGCGGACGATGGACAGTCCGAGGCCCGAGCCCGGCAGGGACCGCGCGTCGGCGGCGCGGTAGAAGCGGTCGAATATGCGGATCAGGTCGCCCGCGGCGATGCCGGGGCCCCGGTCCAGCACCTCGACGCGCACCGTGCCCGGCCGGGCCGGCCCGGTGATGTTGATCTCGATGGGCGCCGTGCCGTCGCGGTCGAACTTCGCCGCGTTCTCGACCAGGTTGGAGATGGCCCGCTGCAGCATCCCGGGCCGCCCGTCGGTACGCGTGTCGCCGCTCGTGCGCAGCAGGACCTCCCGGCCGGTTCGGCGCTTGGCCAGCCCCACCACGTCCTCGGCGATGTCGGCGAGGTCCACCTGCTGCGGCGGCTCGCTGTCGGACTGCCCGGCCGCGAGGTCGACCAGCTCGTTGACCAGGTCGGTCAGCTCGCGGGCCTCCTGGGTGAGGTCGGCGACGAGTTCCTCCCGGGTCGCCGGGGGAAGCTCGTCGATCCTGCGCAGCAGCGAGATGTTCGTACGCAGTGACGTCAATGGTGTGCGCAGCTCGTGCCCGGCGTCCTGGACCAGCCGCCGCTGGTCCTCCTCCGACTGGGCGAGCCGGCCCAACATCCGGTCGAAGGCGCGGCCGAGCCGGCCCACCTCGTCCAGGCCGGCGACGGGCACCTCGATGCCCAGCCGGCGGGTGCGGGCCACGTCCTCGGCGGCGGAGGTGAGGATCACCAGGCGCCGGGTGATCCGGCGGGCCAGCCACCACCCGAACAGCCCCGCGGCGACCACGACCGCCGCCGTCAGGATCAGCGTCCGCTGCTGCAGGGCCCGCAGCAGATCCTCGGTGTCGCTGAACTCCTGCGCGACCTGCACCGCGCCCTTGCCGTCGCCGAGCGAGACGGTGGCGATGCGGAACAGGTCCTCGGCGACCCGGACGTCCTTGTGCTGGACCACTTTGCCGGCCGCCTGCGCGGTGGCCACGGCCCTGTCCCGGGCGGTGACGGGCAGCACCGGGCTGCCGTGGTCGACGATCTGCCCCTGCGCGCCGAGCACCTGCACATCGGTCCGGGCCGGCCGGACCACATCATGGCCCGGGCGGGAGGAGGAGAAGTCCTCGGGGACCATCTCGTGCTGCCGCACCTCGTCCTGCACGTCCTGCACGACCTGCGTGAACACCGACTGCTGGTCGACCCGGACCAGGCGCGCAGCGGAGCCGTACGACAGGGTGCCGACGAGGATCGTCACGGCGGCGGTGACGGCCGCGAAGGACACCGCGAAGGTGGTGCGCAGCGAGACCAGCTTGGGCCGGGGCCCGCCCGGCAGCCGCCGGCTGCGGCCCACTAGTCCTCCCGCAGCACGTAACCCACGCCCCGAACGGTGTGGATCAGTTGCGGTGCGCCGGGCTCGTCGAGTTTGCGGCGCAGGTAGCCGACGTACACGGCGAGGTTCTTCGAGCCGGGCCCGAAGTCGTAGCCCCAGATGCGGTCGTAGATCGTGGAGTGGTCGAGGACGATCCCGGCGTTGCGCACCAGCAGCTCGAGCAGCTCGAACTCGGTGCGGGTCAGTTCCAGCTCACGCCGTCCGCGCCAGGCCCGGCGCGCCTGCAGGTCCATCCGGATGCCCGCGGCCTCCACCTGCCGGTCGGAGACCTGCGCGTCCCGGCCGGCGTCGGCACCGGGGCCCGCGCCACCTCCGGCCGGCACCGGGCTCGTACGCCGCAGCAGCGCCCGCAGCCGCGCGAAGACCTCCTCGACGTCGAACGGCTTGACCACGTAGTCGTCGGCACCGGCGTCCAGGCCCGCGATACGGTCGGCGGTCTCCACCAGGGCGGTGAGCATGAGGATCGGCGTGCGGTCGCCCTCGGCCCGCAGCACCCGGCAGACCTGGAGCCCGTCGATGCCCGGCATCATCACATCGAGCACCAGCACGTCCGGCGGGGTCTTGTGGGCCTGTGCCAGCGCTTCCACGCCGTCGGCGACCGCCGTCACCTCATACCCCTCCAGGCTCAGGGCACGCTCCAGGGCATGACGGATGGCACGGTCGTCTTCGGCGAGCAGCACAGTCTGGGGCACGTCCCCAGTCTGCCAAGGGCTCCGGCGGTTCGGTCGGGACGAGCGGGCCTACGATCACCCTTTTTACCCGCCTCTCACCGTCACAGGGGCAACCCCGGGCAGGCACCCACCGTCTTCTCACCGCCACGCATCGACCCACCCGGGTGCCGGCACCCGGCCGAACCGACCCGGGCCGGCACCCGGCCGAAGCGACCCGAGCCGGCACCCGGCCGACCGACCCGGGTGGACGGGCGGAAAAACGGGGACCGAGGCACACCCCCTAGCGCCGCAACGCGGCGAGCTGCTCGGCGAAGGGCACGACACCGGCCTCGGTCGGCCGACTCGCCGAAGGCATGAGCGCGGCCAGTTCGCCCGCAGCCCGCTCGGCCCGCTCCGAGAGCCCCTCGGCGCCCCAGTCCTCCGAGGACGCGTAGACGGCCGTAGGGACCACCACGGCCCGCAGGTACGCGAACAACGGCCGCAGCGCATGCTCCAGCACCAGCGAGTGCCGGGCCGTACCCCCGGTGGCCGCGATCAGTACCGGCTTGCCCACCAGCGCGTCGCTGTCGAGCACGTCGAAGAAGGACTTGAACAGCCCGCTGTAGGAGGCGCTGAACACGGGCGTGACCACGATCAGCCCGTCGGCGTCCGCCACCGCCTCCTGCGCGGCGGCGAGCCCCTTGCCCGGAAACCCGTTGGTGAAGTGGTGCGCGATCTCGACCGCGAGCTCGCGCAGCTCGACCACCTGGATGTCGACGGGCGTCTGCCGGTCCACGGCCGCGGCCAGCCGGTCGCCCAGCAGCCGGGTGGAGGAGGGGACGCTCAGCCCCGCCGAGACGACGACGAGTTTCATTGGACGGTCACTCCTTCCGAAGAGGCGGCGAGCAGGGAAGCGTGGGTGGGCGCCTCCGGCACGTTCGCCGGACGGCCGTTCGCGAACTCCTCGCGCAGCACCGGTACGACCTCCTCGCCGAGCATGTCGAGCTGCTCCAGCACGGTCTTCAGCGGCAGCCCCGCGTGGTCCATCAGGAAGAGCTGGCGCTGGTAGTCACCGGCGTACTCCCGGAAGGACAGGGTCTTGTCGATCACCTGCTGCGGGGAGCCGACGGTCAGCGGGGTCTGCTCGGTGAAGTCCTCGAGCGAGGGCCCGTGTCCGTACACCGGCGCGTTGTCGAAGTACGGCCGGAACTCACGCACCGCGTCCTGCGAGTTCTTCCGCATGAACACCTGACCGCCCAGCCCGACGATCGCCTGCTCCGGCGTGCCGTGCCCGTAGTGGGCGTACCGGGCCCGGTACAGCTCGACCATCCGCTTGGTGTGGTCGGCGGGCCAGAAGATGTTGTTGTGGAAGAAGCCGTCACCGTAGTACGCGGCCTGCTCGGCGATCTCCGGGGACCGGATGGAGCCGTGCCAGACGAACGGCGGTACACCGTCCAGCGGACGCGGGGTCGAGGTGAATCCCTGCAGCGGCGTGCGGAATTTCCCTTCCCAGTCGACGACGTCCTCGCGCCACAGCCGGTGCAGCAGGGCGTAGTTCTCGACGGCGAGGCCGATGCCCTCCCGGATGTCCTTGCCGAACCAGGGGTAGACCGGCCCGGTGTTGCCGCGGCCCGTCATCAGGTCGACGCGCCCGTCGGCCAGGTGCTGGAGCATCGCGAAGTCCTCCGCGATCTTCACCGGGTCGTTGGTGGTGATCAGGGTGGTGGAGGTGGAGAGGATCAGCCGCTCCGTGCGTGCCGCTATGTAGCCGAGCATCGTGGTCGGCGAGGACGGCACGAACGGCGGGTTGTGGTGCTCACCGGTGGCGAACACGTCGAGCCCGACCTCCTCGGCCTTGAGCGCGATGGCGACCATGGCCTTGATCCGCTCGCGCTCGGTCGGCGTACGCCCCGTGGTGGGGTCCGGCGTGACGTCGCCGACCGTGAAGATCCCGAACTGCATGGCCGCTCACCCTCCAGGTTGTTGACTATTCAACTATACCCCTGAACGGCCATCCGACCCGGGCTATTCCCCCGCCCTCCGACCCCGCCGGACACCCCTACGGCACGAGCACCAGCCGCCCCCGCACCCCGCCCTCCGCCAGCCGGGCATGCGCCTTGGCGGCCTCGCCCAGGGGGAAGGTCCCGGCCACCCGAAGGCTCAGCACACCGTCGTCCACCAGCCGGACCAGCTCCGCCAGCCGTGCCCGGTCGGCGCTCACCGCCACGGCCGTGGTCCGCACCCCGCGCACCGCGCCGGGCTGCCGGCCGGGCTGGGCGCTGACGAAGACGCCTCCGTCCCGCACCCACTCCAGCGCCGGCTCACCGAGCATCGCCGCGTCCAGCACCGCGTCCACACTCCCCGGCGCGACCCCGTCGGCCGTGAAGTCCGTGGCCCCCAGCGACCGCACCAGCTCCTCGTCGGCCGCCCGGGCGTGCCCGGTCACCGCGATCCCCCGGTGCGCGGCCAGCTGCACCGCGAACCCGCCGACCGCACCCGCCGCACCGGTCACCAGCAGCGAGGCTCCCGGCGACAGCTCCAGCAGGTCCAGGGCCTGGACGGCGGTCAGCCCGTTCAGCGGCAGGGTGCCGGCGTGCACCGCGTCCACCGTGACCGGCGCCTTGGCGGCCGCGTCGGTGTCCACGACGACGTACTCGGCGTGCGCCCCCAGCGGATCGGCCACACCCGGCACCAGTGCGACCACCTCGTCGCCCACCTGCCAGGCGGCGGCCACGCCCACCGCGTCCACCGTCCCGGCGACGTCCCAGCCGAGCCCGATCACCTTGCCGGCCCCACCGAAGAAACCGGCCCGGACAGCCAGGTCCACCGGATTCAGCGCGCCGGCCGTCACCTTGATCCGCACCTGCCGAGCCCCCGGCTCCGGCACCGCCACCTCGGCGATCTCCACGGCCTCCGGACCGCCGAACGTCGTCACCACAGCAGCACGCATGTCAACTCTCCTCGAAAACCAAGGCACTTGATGGTTGCGGCGATGTCCCAGCCGCAGCGGCAACCCTAGGAGAGCTACTATCCATCGGTAAGTAGTTACCTGAGAGTGCGTAGGTGCCCCGAAGGAGAGCCCATGGCGACGATGACCGCGGCCCAGCGGCGCGAGCAGGCCCGTATCGACTACGACGCCTTCCTGCGCAGTTGCCCCACCAACCAGCTCCTCGGCCGGCTCAGCGACAAGTGGGTCAGCCTCGTCGTCGCCGCGCTGGTCCCCGCCCCCATGCGCTACAGCGACATCGGCCGCAAGGTCGCCGGCGTCAGCCCCAAGATGCTCACCCAGACCCTGCGCACCCTCGAACGCGACGGCCTCGTCTCCCGCACCGTCACCCCGTCCGTCCCGGTCCGGGTCGACTACGAACTCACCCCGCTCGGCCGCAGCCTCGCCGGCCTGCTCACCGCGGTGAAGGAGTGGGCGGAAACCCACTTCGAGGAGGTCCGGGCAGCCCGCGAGCAGTACGACGCGGAGAACCCCGGTTAGGGACGCTCCCGCAGCCGGGCGATCTGCTCCCCGCTGAACTCCACCGTCCGCTCCATGTGCCGGACGATCGCGGCCAGTTCGCGGTCGTCCAGCTCGTCGAAGATCCTCGACCAGTCACCGGCCAGCGAGTCCCACATCCGCCCGAACTCGGCGATCTTCTCCGGCACGGTCGCCACCAGCACCCGCCGCCGGTCCGCCTCGTCCCGCCGTCGTACGACGTACCCGGCCCGCTCCAGCCGGTCCACGAGCCGGGTCGCCGACCCCGTCGTCAGCCCGGTCAGCTCCGCGATCCGGCCCGTGGTGACCGGCTCCTCCTCCAGCGTGAGCAGGTTCAGGCACTGCAGATCGGTGGGGTGCAGCCCGATGCGGTCGGCGACGGCCTGGTTGAACAGGGCGTAGGACGCCATGTACCGCCGGGACACCACGGCCAGCTCCGCCAGCAGCCCGGACCTCCCGGTCCCCTTCCCGGCCATGCCGTACTCCCCTTCGTCTGCGTGGTGCAGAGATCGTACGACGCTCCCGGCCCCTCAGAAGGCGTACGCGTCCCCGGTGTCGAGGACCAGCACCTGCAGCCGGTCGTTCATCCGGTTCCTGTCCGCGACACCCCCGTTCCAGGCGGTGTCCACCTCCAGCGTCACCTCCGACGGCTTCGCCTTCAGCCGCGCCGGCACCCTGATCTGCTCCCCCGAGGCGTCCGCGGCCAGCGCCCCCGTCCCGCACACCACCGTCCGCTCGTCCGTGCGCACGCACCCGCCCGGCAGTTCCTGCCGCCCGGCCAGCGGCACCGACCAGCGCAGCAGCACGCTCGCGTCCGGCACGGCCGAGGGGCCATCGTTGCTCGGAGTCACCCGGACCTCCACCCGGTCCCCGTCCATGACGGCACTCCCGTGAAAGGCCACATCGGCCTCGGGCTCGGGAACGGCCCCAGCCGGCCAGGCAGTGCCCCAGGCCACCACCACGGCACCGCACGCACCCAGCATCCACGACCTCATCCGCATGCCACCTCACCTCGGGCTTCGTCCTGCGTGCCGTACCGATGTATGCCACGCGAACCGGCCGGCAGTCGCCCTCGAACAGGTGACACCACCCCCACGTGCGAAGCTGCCCATATGCCGATCGTCCGCTCCGCCGCCCTCTTCGTCCTGGCCGCGCTCTTCGAGATCGGCGGCGCCTGGCTGATCTGGCAGGGCGTGCGCGAACACCGCGGCTGGCTGTGGATCACCGGCGGGGTCCTCGCCCTCGGCGCGTACGGCTTCGTCGCCACCTTCCAGCCGGACGCCCACTTCGGCCGCATCCTCGCCGCCTACGGCGGGATCTTCGTGGCCGGCTCGCTCCTGTGGGGCGTCATCGCCGACGGCTACCGCCCCGACCGCTGGGACATCACCGGAGCGCTGATCTGCCTCGCCGGAATGGCCGTGATCATGTGGGCACCGAGGAACGGCGCCTGACCCTCGCCTACGCTGGACGGAACGCCGACAGCAGACCCGCCTCTCCCAGGAGCAGCCCATGGCCACCGCCGCCCCGTCCGCCGCCTCCCGCATCGCCGTCGTCACCGGTGCGAGCAGCGGCATCGGTGCCGCGACGGCCCGCCGGCTCGCCGAGGCCGGTTACCGCGTCGTTCTCACGGCCCGCCGCAAGGACCGCATCGAAGCCCTGGCCGAGGAACTCACCACGGCCGGCCACTCGGCGACGGCCTACCAGCTGGACGTGACGGACCGCACGGCGGTGGACGAGTTCGCGACCGCCTTCAGGACGATCGGCGTCCTCGTCAACAACGCCGGCGGAGCGCTGGGCGCGGACCCCGTGGCCACCGGTGACCCGGCCGACTGGCGCACGATGTACGAGACGAACGTCATCGGCACCCTGAACGTCACCCAGGCCCTGCTCCCGAAGCTGGAGGCGAGCGGCGACGGAGTCGTCGTGGTGGTGTCCTCCACGGCGGGCCACGGCACCTACGAGGGCGGCGCGGGCTACGTGGCCGCCAAGCACGGCGCCCACGTCCTCGCCGAGACCCTCCGCCTGGAGATCGTCGGCCGGCCGGTGCGGGTCATCGAGATCGCGCCCGGCATGGTCAAGACCGACGAGTTCGCCCTGACCCGCTTCGGCGGCGACACCGAGAAGGCCGAGAAGGTCTACGCGGGCGTGGCCGAGCCCCTCACCGCCGACGACGTCGCCGAGGCGGTCACCTGGGCGGTCACCCGCCCCAGCCACGTCAACGTGGACCTCCTGGTCCTGCGTCCGCGCGCCCAGGCCTCCAACACCAAGGTGCACAGGGAGCTGTGATGCCCGAGGAGGACTCCCTGGAAAAACGCCGCCTGGCCCAGGAGACGAAGGACGAACGCCAGGTCTGGTACTTCCTGGCGTACTTCCTGTTCGGCATCCACTTCGTGGCGTTCGTGATGATCTACGCGGTGAGGCACGCGAAGTAGCGCCTTGAGGAGGCGTCAGCCCTTCACGCAGACGACCTGCTTCAGCTTCGCCACGACCTCGACCAAGTCCCGCTGCTGGTCGATGACCTGGTCGATGGACTTGTAGGCGCCCGGGATCTCGTCCACGACGCCGGAGTCCTTGCGGCACTCCACGCCCCGCGTCTGGTCCTCCAGGTCCTTCGTCGAGAAGCGGCGCTTGGCCGCGTTGCGGCTCATGCGCCGACCGGCGCCGTGCGAGGCCGAGTTGAAGGCCATCTCGTTGCCGAGACCCCTCACGATGTACGAGCCCGTGCCCATCGAGCCCGGGATGATCCCGTACTCGCCGGAGCCGGCCCGGATCGCGCCCTTGCGGGTGACGAGCAGGTCCATGCCCTCGTACCGCTCCTCCGCCACGTAGTTGTGGTGACAGGAGATCTCCGCCTCGAAGGTCGGCTTCGCCTTCTTGAACTCCTTGCGGATCACGTCCTTCAGGAGCGCCATCATGAGCGTGCGGTTGTACTTGGCGTACTCCTGCGCCCAGAACAGGTCGTTGCGGTAGGCCGCCATCTGCGGGGTGTCCGAGACGAAGACGGCGAGGTCACGGTCGACCAGGCCCTGGTTGTGCGGAAGCTTCTGGGCCACGCCGATGTGGTGCTCGGCGAGTTCCTTGCCGATGTTGCGGGAGCCCGAGTGGAGCATCAGCCAGATCGAACCGTTGGTGTCGGTGCATACCTCGACAAAGTGGTTGCCACTCCCGAGCGTTCCCATCTGCTTCGTGGCACGCTCCTGACGGAACTTGACCGAATCGGCGATTCCGTCGAACCGTCCCCAGAAGTCGTCCCATCCCGAGGTGGCGAGGCCGTGCACACGGCCCGGGTCGACGGGATCCTCATGCATCCCCCGCCCCACCGGGATCGCCTGCTCGATCTTCGACCGCAGCCGGGACAGATCCCCCGGAAGATCGTTCGCCGTCAGCGACGTCTTCACCGCCGACATCCCGCAGCCGATGTCCACCCCGACCGCGGCAGGGCACACAGCCCCCCGCATCGCGATGACCGAGCCGACCGTCGCGCCCTTTCCGAAGTGCACGTCCGGCATCACGGCCAGGCCCTTGATCCAGGGCAGGGTGGCGACGTTCTGGAGCTGGCGCAGGGCCACGTCCTCGACCGTCGCGGGGTCGGTCCACAGACGGATCGGGACCTTCGCGCCCGGTATCTCCACGTACGACATGTCTTCCTCATTCCCCCGGAAACACCAACAAAAGGCTTAAGAACAGCAAAACGCAAAAGTGACGCCAAGCTCAATGAAAAGGGACAAGGGAACGGCGTCCACGGCGGAGCGTGCGATACACATTGTCCCCAGGGGGCGCCCCTCCGCGGCAAGCGAATAACCAGCGGGGACACTGGGCGCCAAGCGAGCGCAGACCGTCGAGAGGAGCCCGACCGTGCAGCGGAAGGCATACGTACCCGGCTTCGCCGCCCTCCTCGCGGTGTTGCTGGCCGGCTGCACGAGCGGTTCGGGAGGCGAGAGCCCGACGGACAACGCCAACCCGGGCGACGCAGGCACGGCGACGGTGGCGGCCCAGCCCGGCAAGTACCGCAGCCTGCCGGAGCCTTGCGGCGCGGTCGACCACGACACCCTCGACTCGCTGCTGCCCGGCATCAAGCAGCTCACCGACCCGGATCAGCGGGACAGGGCCTACCAGGGCGAGGCCACGCTCACCTACAACACCGATCGCAAGGTGGGCTGTCACTGGAAGGTGGAGTCCACCGACGCCACCGACCGCCTCTCGGTCGACTTCGAGCGTGTGGTGTCGTACGACAACGCGGTCAGCGACGACGACCAGGCGCAGAAGCTGTTCCAGGACATGGAGACGGCCGCCGACCTGCCCGAGCCGAGTTCGCCCACCTCCACCGCCTCGGCCGCCGGTTCCACGCCCACGCCCACCCCCACGGCCACTCCCACGGCCACCGCGAGCGGCGAGGCCTCGCCGTCCGCCTCGGAAGGCTCCGCCGGCTCCTCCACCGGCTCCTCCACCGACTCCTCCACCGGCTCCTCCTCCGGTACGACTCCGGCCGATCTCCAGCCCCGCGTGCTGACCGGTCTCGGTGACGAGGCGTATCTGGACGACGAGCCCAACACGTCCGGTTCGACGGCCGAACAGCGGACGGTGACTGTGGTGTTCCGCACGTCCAACGTCGTCGTCACCATCGAGTACGAGGAGCAGCCGACGGCCACCGGAACGGTCCCCGACAGCAAGGAAATGCAGGACAGGGCCCGTGAACTGGCCTCTCAACTGGCGGACGCGCTCAACGGATGACGGCCCCGTGGCGCCGCACCGCCCGCCCCCGCAAAGCGCGCGAACGGAAACCGCGCGGCTCCTTCACCGCGTACCGTGGCCCCGCAGGAACCCGCACGAAGAACACCGAGCGTCATGAGTGAAGGAACCATGCAGCGAGCAGCCCAGCGAGACGACCGTGCCCAGGGGGTACCTCCCACGCCGTTGTGGCAGTGGGGGAGTGACCAGCGAGCCAAGCGCCTTCGCCGTGTTCTTGTGTGCGCGGCAGCCGTTCCCGCGGTGCTGATCACCGCGGCCTGCTCCTCGGACTCCGGCGACTCCAAAGGCAAGGGCGGCGACAGCGCGCAGCAGACCGCGAGCAGCGGCTCGTCGCAGCAGCCGTCGGCGAGCGCGTCCCCGACCGTGCAGGCGGCCGCGTACCGCAAGCTTCCGGAGCCGTGCGCGGTGCTGTCGAGGAAGACCCTGACCGATCTGGTGCCGAAGGGTGCCAAGTCCGGCAAGGAGGGCAGCTCCGACGACACGGCGACCCGTTCCTCCTGCTCCTGGACCAGCCTGGACAACAACGGCGTCAAGGGCTCCCAGTTCCGCTGGCTGAACGTCTCGCTGCTGCGCTTCGACTCGGACGTGAACCGCGGCGCCGGTGACAAGCAGGCGCACGCGTACTTCGCCCAGCAGGTCGGGGACGCGCGCAGCGTGTCCGGCGCGAAGAACATCACGTCGCGGCCGGTCGCGGGGACCGGCGCGGAGGCGACGGCAGTGCGCTACGACCTGAAGAAGAAGGAGGGCGACTTCAAGCAGCAGACGGTGGTCGCCCGGGTCGAGAACGTGGTCGTCACGCTCGACTACAACGGCGCCGGTCTCGCGGGCGAGAAGACCCCGAGCGCCGACGATCTCACCAAGGCGGCTCAGAAGGCCATGAAGGAGGCGGTCGCGGCCGTCTCGGCGGCCAACGGTGAAGGTTCTGGGCAGAGTTCGTCCACGACGGCCACCGCGTCCCCCTCCAAGTCGGCGTCGAAGTCCCCGTCCGCGTCGGCGTCCAAGTCCCCCTCCTCCAGTGCGTCCCCGTCGAAGTCGGCCGCCAAGAAGGGCTGACCGGTATCACGTGCGCCGCACACGTGTGCCACTCTGTTGCGCGCACCAACACGCAAGGGGAGGGGAGTACGAGTGGCGGCGCCACTGAAGCTGACTCGGATGCACCGCGTTCTCATCGGCGTGGTCGTGAGCGGCGCGTTGATCATCGCCGGCATCGGCTTCGCCGGTTCCTACGCGGCCGTCCGCGAGCTGGCCATCAAGAAGGGCTTCGGGAACTTCTCCTACGTCTTCCCGATCGGTATCGACGCAGGCATCTGTGTCCTCCTCGCCCTGGACCTGCTCCTGACCTGGATCCGCATCCCGTTCCCGCTCCTGCGCCAGACGGCGTGGCTGCTGACGGTGGCGACGATCGCCTTCAACGGTGCCGCCGCCTGGCCGGACCCGCTGGGTGTGGGCATGCACGCGGTGATCCCGGTGCTGTTCGTGGTCGCCGTCGAGGCGGCCCGCCACGCCATCGGCCGCATCGCGGACATCACGGCCGACAAGCACATGGAAGGCGTCCGCCTCACCCGCTGGCTGCTCTCCCCGGTCCCCACGTTCCTGCTCTGGCGCCGGATGAAGCTGTGGGAGCTGCGCTCCTACGACCAGGTGATCAAGCTGGAGCAGGAACGCCTGGTCTACCGGGCCCGCCTCCGCTCGCGCTTCGGCCGGGCCTGGCGCAGGAAGGCTCCGGTGGAGTCCCTGATGCCCCTGAGGCTGGCGAAGTACGGTGTTCCGCTGGCGGAGACGGCTCCGGCGGGCTTGGCGGCGGCCGGCATTGAACCGGAGCTCATTCCGCAGGTGGCCGTGGGCAGTCGTGCCGCTGGGGCGTCGCCCGTCCCCCGGCAGACGGCACCTCACGGCGAGCAGCGCCCCCTGCTGCCCGGCCAGCGCACCGGGGAACCGGAAACGGCCGAGGACGAAGCGAGCCCGTGGTTCCAGGCCCCGCGTGAGATCGACTACCACGGCGGTTACGACCCCGCCTACGACCCGATACCCGACCCTCAGTACGTCCCCGAGGAACAGTACGAGGAGTGGTACGAGGAACAGCCCCCGGAGCAGTTCCAGCAGCCCTCCCCGGAGGAGACGGGCAGCTTTCCCATCCCGGTGAGCCCGGGCCGCACCCGCGAGCTGGGCGAGGGCGGCGGCACTCCGGAGCCGGACGAGGAGGCCTTCTACCAGGTCTTCCGCCAGTCGATCGACGGCAGTTACCCCACGGCCGGCCAGTTCCGCGGTGACGTGGAGGCGACGTACGGCATCTCCCTGCCACAGCGCGACGCCGAGCGCATGGTGAACCGCTTCACCAACCGCCACACCGCGCAGTTGCAGGACGACCACATCGCATAGCGGGAGCACACCGCGAGCACACGGGAAAGGGGCCCTCGACCGAGGGCCCCTTTCCGTTCCGCGGTCTACTCCCCGAGCAGGGCCCGCACCCGGTCCTGCCCGACCGCCAGCAGCAGCGTGGGCAGCCGCGGCCCGGTGTCCCGCCCGACCAGCAAGTGGTAGAGCAGGGCGAAGAAGGACCGCTGAGCCGTCTTGATCTCCGGCGGCAGCTCCTTCGGCGTGGCGTCGGCCGGGAACCCGGCCTGCACCTTGGGCACGCCGTACACGAGGTGGGTCAGCCCGTCGAGGGACCAGTGCTCGGCGAGCCCGTCGAGCAGCAGTCGCACGGACTGCTGGGACGCCTCGTCGAGGGACTTCAGCAGCTCGACGTCGGGCTCGTCGCGCACGATGGTCCGCTGGTCGGCGGGGACGTGCGTGTTGATCCACGCCTCGGCCTTGTCGTACCGCGGCCGGACCTCCTCGAGCGAGGCCAGCGGCTGCTCCGGATCCAGCTCGCCGAGGATGCGCAGCGCCTGGTCCTCGTGCCCGGCGGTGATGTCGGCGACGGACGCGAGCGTGCGGTACGGCAGCGGACGCGGGGTCTTCGGCAGCTCACCGGCGGCCGTACCCACCGCTCGGGTGTGGGCCGCCACGTCCGCCGGCAGGGCGGAGCCGTCTGCGACCTTGCCCGCCAGCTTGTCCCACTCGTCGTACAGCCGCTGGATCTCCTGGTCGAAGGCGATCTTGAACGACTGGTTGGGCCTGCGGCGGGCGTAGAGCCAGCGCAGGAGCTGCGGCTCCATGATCTTCAGCGCGTCGCCCGGAGTGGGCACGCCACCGCGCGACGACGACATCTTCGCCATGCCGGAGATGCCGACGAAGGCGTACATCGGCCCGATGGGCTGCTTACCGCCGAAGATGCCGACGATCTGCCCGCCGACCTGGAAGGAGGACCCCGGAGAGGAGTGGTCGACACCGGAGGGCTCGAAGATCACACCCTCGTAGGCCCACCGCATCGGCCAGTCGACCTTCCAGACCAGCTTGCCGCGGTTGAACTCGCTCAGCCGGACGGTCTCGGAGAAACCACAGGCGGTGCAGACGTACGCCAGCTCGGTGCTGTCGTCGTCGTAGGAGGTGACGGTCGTCAGGTCCTTCTCGCAGTTGCCGCAGTACGGCTTGTACGGGAAGTAGCCGGCGGCGCCGAAGCTGCCGTCGTCCTCGGACGCGGCGCCCGAGCCCTCCTCGGCCTCCAGTTCGGCCTCGTCCACGGCCTTCTGCTGCTGCTTCTTGGCCGCCTTGGGCTTGGTCCGGTACTGGGCGAGGATCGCGTCGATGTCGCCGCGGTGCTTCATGGCGTGCAGGATCTGCTCGCGGTAGGCGCCGGAGGTGTACTGCGCGGTCTGGCTGATGCCGTCGAACTCGACGCCGAGGTCGGCCAGCGAGGCGATCATCGCGGCCTTGAAGTGCTCGGCCCAGTTCGGGTACGACGAACCCTTCGGCGCCGGCACCGAGGTCAGCGGCTTGCCGATGTGCTCGGCCCAGGAGTCGTCGATGCCCGTGACCCCGGCCGGGACCTTCCGGTACCGGTCGTAGTCGTCCCAGGAGATCAGGTGCCGGACCTGGTACCCACGGCGGCGGATCTCGTCGGCGACCAGGTGCGGGGTCATGACCTCGCGCAGGTTGCCGAGGTGGATCGGGCCGGAGGGGGAGAGGCCGGACGCGACGACGACCGGTTTGCCCGGGGCACGGCGTTCCGACTCTTCGATGACCTCATCCGCGAAACGGGAGACCCAGTCGGTGGTCTCGGTGCTCTGAGCCACGATCGGCACGTCCTTCTTTCTGAACGGTTGACACCTCATTGTCACAGACGCACTTGCGACCGGGAAAATGGCTTTGCCCCCCATGGGATACTGGCCGTGTCTATCCATCCCCACGAGGAGAACGGCACCCATTCCTATGGCCTCGGTCACGTCCCTCAGCGATTTCGTCCAGCAGCGCCTCGCGTCCGCCCTCTCGGCCACCCTGCCGGAGGCCGCCGACGCCGACCCGCTGCTGCGACGAAGCGACCGGGCGGATTTCCAGGCCAACGGGATCCTCGCACTCGCCAAGAAGGCCAAGGCCAACCCGCGGGAGCTCGCGACCCAGGTCGTCGCTCGCATCGAGTCGGATGACGTGATCAAGGACATCGAGGTCTCCGGCCCCGGCTTCCTGAACATCACCATCGGCGACAGCGCGATCACGGCGAACCTCGCGGAGCGCTACGCGGACGACACGGGCCGCCTCGGCGTGCCGTACGCCGAGCACCCCGGCACCACGGTGATCGACTACGCGCAGCCGAACGTGGCGAAGGAGATGCACGTCGGTCACCTGCGTTCGGCGGTGATCGGTGACGCGGTGGTCCAGATTCTGGAGTTCACCGGCGAGAACGTGGTCCGGCGGCACCACATCGGCGACTGGGGCACCCAGTTCGGCATGCTCATCCAGTACCTGGACGAGCACCCGCACGAGCTGGACCACAAGGCGGCCCAGGTCACCGGCGAGGAGGCGATGTCGAACCTCGACCGCCTCTACAAGGCCGCGCGGAAGCTGTTCGACTCGGACGAGGAGTTCAAGACCAGGGCCCGGCGCCGGGTGGTCGACCTCCAGGCCGGGGACCCGCACACGCTCGCCACGTGGCAGAAGTTCGTCGACGAGTCGAAGATCTACTTCTTCTCCGTCTTCGAGAAGCTGGACATGGAGGTCCGGGACACCGACATCGTCGGCGAGTCCGGCTACAACGACATGCTCGCGGAGACCTGCCGCCTGCTGGAGGAGTCCGGGGTCGCGGTCCGCTCCGAGGGCGCCCTCTGCGTCTTCTTCGAGGACATCAAGGGCCCGGACGGCAACCCGGTCCCGCTGATCGTGCAGAAGTCGGACGGCGGTTACGGCTACGCGGCCACCGACCTGTCCGCTATCCGCGACCGCGTCTTCAACCTGAAGGCGAACTCGCTCCTGTACGTGGTCGACGCCCGCCAGTCCCTGCACTTCAAGATGGTCTTCGAGACCGCCCGCCGGGCCGGCTGGCTGGGTGACGACGTCAAGGCCTTCCAGCTCGCCTTCGGCACGGTCCTCGGCAAGGACGGCAAGCCGTTCAAGACGCGTGAGGGCGAGACGGTCCGCCTGGTCGACCTGCTGGACGAGGCGATCCAGCGCGCGTCGGCCGTGGTCCGGGAGAAGGCCCAGGACCTGTCCGAGGAGGAGATCGCCGAGCGGGGCGCCCAGGTGGGCATCGGCGCGGTGAAGTACGCGGACCTGTCCACGTCGGCGAACCGTGACTACAAGTTCGACCTGGACCAGATGGTCTCGCTGAACGGCGACACCAGCGTGTACCTGCAGTACGCCTACGCCCGTATCCGGTCCATCCTCCGCAAGGCGGGCGATACCCGTCCGGCGGCCCATCCGGAGCTGGCACTGGCGGACGCCGAGCGCGCCCTCGGCCTGCACGTCGACTCCTTCGCGGAGACGGTGGCGGAGGCGGCGGCGGAGTACGCCCCGCACAAGCTGGCCGCCTACCTGTACCACCTGGCGTCGCTGTACACGTCGTTCTACGACAAGTGCCCGGTCCTGAAGGCCGAGACGCCGGAGCAGGTGGAGAACCGCCTCTTCCTGTGCGACGTCACGGCCCGCACGCTGCACCAGGGCATGGCCCTGCTGGGCATCCGGACGCCAGAGAAGCTCTGAGCCGTACGGCGCTACGGCACGCGGCCCGTCCTCTCCCCGAGAGGACGGGCCGCGGTGTTCATGCGGGAGGGGGTCAGCGGCAGTTGACCCACTCGTTGGACTTCTGGAACCAGTGCGCGTCGCCGGTTCCCTTGACGCCCTTCGCAAGGACCCCGCTGTCGCCGTGGAAGTTCTTCTCCGTGTACCACTTGTAGTCACAGGACTTGCCGTGGTTGTACCAGGACTGGAAGTTCTGGAAGACCGAGAACCGGGTGAGGTCCGCGTTCTTCCCCTCGACCTTCTGCATGTGGCCGGTGTAGTTCTTCCCGGACCAGACACAGAACCAGCCCGACGGGCAGTCCGACGCCGCCTGCGGAGCAGCCTGAGCCGCACTGGCGGCACCCGCGCTTCCGGCCAGCAGACCGCCGGTCAGCGCGATGCCACTGGCGATGGCGGCGAACTTCCGGGTCATGCGCATGCTGTATCCCCCTCGACTGGACATGGGTGGGCCGACCGCACCGGCCGGCTCGCCAACGAGACTGCTGGGCGGGGAGCAGGAGGCGCCAGCATTGCCGCAGAAGTGACGCACTCATGGGACGTCCCACGCGCTGATCTGCTGGAACGCGGTCCCATGAGTCGGCACGGCGGGACGGCTGGGGCGGGCGAGTGGCCGATTCCGTATCGGTGGATAAACCACCATCCGGTGCAGTCTCATAGGTCCTGGTGCAGAATGCGACGGCACAGGGGCCGCTGACCACGGCCACTGATCATGTGCGCGAGTGGGGGGAACATGTCGCGTTGGAAAGCGCTGCCCGCTGAACTGGATCCACGAATGCGCCAGTTGGTGGTGGCCCTGCGCCGGCTGAAGGACCACAGCGGGCTGAGCGTGCGGCAGCTGGCCGCGAAGACGGGATACAGCGCGAAGTCCTGGGAACGGTACCTGGGCGGCACTTCGCTTCCACCGGCGCAGGCCGTGGAGGCGATGGCCCGGACCTGCGGCACCGATCCGACCCGGCTGCTCGCCCTGCACGAAGTCGCCGAGGAGGTCTGGAGAAGCGGGCGCGGGGGCGCGTCCGCGCCGGAGGCCGGCGCGGCGGGACCGGCGGAGGTGGACGCAGGGGAACCGGCGGAGTCGGTCGCGAGGCCGCCGCAGCGACTGCACGAGAGTCCGGCATTGCGCATCGCGCTCGTGGCGGGCTCGGTGGCCCTGGTGCTGGCCGTCTGTTCCGCGGCCCTCCTGGTCGTGCGGTTCTCGGACGGCGACGGCACAGCGGCGCCCCGCACCTCGTCCGCCGCCGCACCGGAAACGACGTCGAAGCCGGGGGCGGCGCCGTCGTACACCTGCCGCTTCCAGCGGATCGGCAGCCGCTGGTACGCGGGAAACAGCCGCACGCAGGACGCCGTTCTGGTGAACGGTCTGGCGGGATCCGAGGTGGCCGAGGCACAGTGCCTGCTGCGCAGGGCGGGCTCCTCGCCGGGCAGCATCGACGGCATCTACGGCCCGCTGACCGAAGCCGCCGTCAAGCGCCTGCAGAAGCGGGCCGGCCTGGTCGTGGACGGCATCGTGGGACCGCACACCTGGAAAGTCCTGCGGCGATGACGGCGCCGGAACCGTCTCCGGAACGCGCACGACTGGCCGCCGCACTGCAGGAGTTGAGGACTCGCACGGGCCTGAGCATGGCGGCTCTCGCGGAGCGGACCACGTTCAGCAAGTCGTCCTGGGAGCGTTATCTCAACGGCAAGTCGCTGCCGCCGCGCCGGGCGGTGCAGGAGCTGTGCCGGCTCGCGGGCGAGCCGGACGGCCGCTGTCTGGCGCTGTGGGAGATCGCGGAGTCGCAGTGGAGCGGGCGGGAGGTGGACCGGGCAGGGACGGATACGCAGCCGACGCCCCCGGCTCCTGCGCCTGCTCCTGCTCCTGCTCCTGCGGCTGAAGAGGACAAGCGCACGGGCGGCAGGAGCCCTGCGATCGTCGCCGTGATCGCGTCGGTGTGCGCCGCGGCCGTCGGGGGCGTGGCGGCGGGCCTCCTCCTGCTGCCACGCCCCGACGGCGGACCCCCTTCCTCCCCGCCCACGACCGGCCCCTACTGCCAGGGAGACGCGTGCGAGGGCAGGGATCCGATCCACATGGCCTGCGCCGCCCGGCCGGACACGCTCGCCTCGCATCACACGGCCAGCGGAGCCTGGCTGGAACTGCGCTACAGCAGGATCTGCGGGTCCAGTTGGGCCCGGATGTGGGGAACGCGCGTCGGAGACCGGATCGAGATGACGGCGGGAGGCCCCGCACGCGACGCGAGGGTCAGGGACGACGGCGAGACGAAAGGGTACGTCTACACCCCGATGGCCTCGACCGACCCCGGAACCGTGGTCCGGGTCTGTTTCCGGCCCGCGGCGGGCGGCGGTCAGGAGTGTCTCGACAGCCGCGTGCGTTAGGGGCGTACGAACTCGCACCACACCACCTTGCCGGGGTTCCGCTCCCCCACACCCCACTTGTCGCTGAGTGCGGCGACGAGCAGCAGTCCGCGGCCGCCCTCGTCCGCGTCGTCCGCGTCGTCAGGGATGCTCGGGGTACCGCTTCCGCTGTCGTGCACCTCGGCCCGTACGACGACCCCGTCGTACCGCAGCCGCAACAGGAAGCCACGCCCCGGCGGCGCCCCGTGCAGCAGGGCATTCGTGGCCAACTCGCTCACGCACAGCGACACGTCGGCGGACCGCTCCCACGCGGCAAGCCCCCAGTACGTCAACGACCATTCCGTGAACCGCCTGGCAGCGGGGACGGAGCGGCGGGCGCGGCCGTAGAACTGGTCGCGCTGGTAGGGCAGTTGGGTTTGCGCATTCACGGGACGAAGGTCGCGCAGAGTGACTAGCCTTGATCAGTGCGTCATCCCGTACAAAGCGTTTGTACGGGGTCCGGCGGGGTCGTGTACGGGCAGGTGTGGGGAGTTCAGCGGCATGACGACTTCTCGGAGGAACCAGTCGGCCATGAAGATGCTCGGCCGTCAACTGGCCACGGCACGCAGGGCGGCGGGGTTGAGCCAGTCGGGCCTGAGTGCCGCACTGAACATCAACGAGGAGACGATCGCCTCCATCGAACAGGGCCGACGGTCGCTGAAGCCGGACATCGCCGAGATCTTCGACGAGTTCCTGGGCACGAAGGGGACGCTGGCGGCGGGGGTGGCCAACCTGCCGGAGGTGGATCAGTTTCCGTTGTGGGCCGAGGAGTACATGGATCAGGAGCGGGAGGCCATTGCGCTGTCCTGGTACGACAACGCGGTGCTCCCCGGCCTGCTTCAGACGGAGGCATACGCACGGGCAGTACTGCGAGAGCGCATCCCGGCGTACGACGAGGACGAGATGGAGACCAAGCTCGCGGCACGTCTGGAGCGCCAGGAGATCCTGAGTCGGAAGGTACCGCCGACGCTGAGCTTCGTCGTGTGGGAACCAGTGCTGAACCTCCAGGTCGGTGGGCCGGAGGTCCGCAGGGAGCAGCTTCGGCGCTTGCGGGAAGCAAGCGAACTCCCCAACGCATCCTTGCAGTTCCTGCCGATGACGAGCCCTCACCATGCCGGTCTCGACGGCCCGTTCATCCTCCTGGAGACTCCCGACCACCAGCACCTGGCCTACGTTGAGGGGCAACGAGGCAGCCAGTGGGTCTCCAACCTGGATGAGGTGTCCGCACTCGCGCGCAAGTATGCGATGCTGCGGACGCAGGCCCTGAACACCCAGGACTCAATGGGTCTGCTCGACCGCCTGCTAGGAGAGCAATGAACGCCGATGCGCTTCAGTGGTTCAAGTCGACCTACAGCGGCAGCGAAGGCGGCGCGTGCCTCGAAGTGGCCGTCTCCTCCCACACCATCCACATCCGCGACTCGAAGCAGAGCCCCGCCGACGGCCCGACCCTCCAGGTGGCCCCGGCGACTTGGGCCGCGTTCACGGAGTTCGCCACGCGCTAGCGTTGTCAGTGCCGCCCTCTAGAGTCACCGTCATGGCGACTCTTCCCAACCCGCTGCCCCGGCTGGCCACCGACCCCAGCGGCCGCAGTCTCGGGCTTCAGCTTCCGCCCGGCAGGCTGATCGAGACCACGCACGACGGCCCCTGGCACGAGCCCCTGCTGTGGCACGCCGAGAAGGCGGCCGCGCCCGGTACGTGGAAGGCCCTGGGCATGCCGGCCGCACGAGCGGGACTGCTTCCGGTGCTCGTGGACGTGGGCGGGATCCAGGGTCCGGTGGAGAACTGGGAACTGATGCCGGGCGAGATGTCGTACCCCGGCGATCACGACGCCGAGGAACTCCTCGCGGAGTACTGGGAGGACAACGCGGAGGAGGAACTGGCCGAGGGCATCGAGCCGTTCGGGTTCGAGTGGTCCGGCCTCGCGCCCGCCGCCTCCCCCGTCGTCGCGCCGGACGCCCGCGCCGCACAGATCGCGGACTCACTGACGGACGGCACCCGCGCCTGGCTCAAGGAACCGCACCTGGCCCTGGTCCCGGCGCGCCGGTCGGCGGACATCCCCGCGGCGATCGGCTGGACCGGCCCGCTGAACTACGAGGACGACGTGGCGCGCCTGTGCACGGTGCTGCGCTCCTGGGAGGACCGCTTCGGCATACGGGTGGTGGCGCTCACCTTCGACACCCTGACCGTCTCCGTCGCGGCCCCGCCGACCACGCCGGCCGAGGCGGAGGCGGTGGCGGCGGAGCACTTCGCGTTCTGCCCGGACAACATCGTCGAGAACGGCCCGGACGCCCTGAGCGCCTACGCCAAGGAGCTGGTGGGCGACCCGACGTGGTCCTTCTGGTGGGACTGACCGGCGCTCAGCGGCCCAGCCCCCGCCCCAGCCGCCTCAGCCCCTCCGCGATCTCCTCCGGCGTCTGCGTCACGAAGCACAGCCGGAGGGTGGAGCGGTCCGGGTCGGCGGCGTAGAAGGGGGCGCCCGGGACGTAGGCCACGTCCTGTTCCACCACCCGGCGCAGCAGGGCCGTGGTGTCGTAGGACCCCGGGAGCCGGACCCACAGGAACATGCCGCCCTCGGGGCGGGTCCACACCGACCCCTCCGGGAGCGCGTCGGGGAGGCCGGCCAGCATGGCGTCCCGGCGTTCGCCGTAGGCGGTGCGGACGCGGGCGACATGGGTGTCGAGGACGTCCAGGTAACGGGCCGCCGCGAGCTGGTTGAGGGTGGGCGTGTGCAGGTCCACCGCCTGCTTGGCCACCGCGCACGCCCGCCGCAGGTCCGCGGGGGCGCGGAGCCAGCCGAGGCGCAGGCCGGGGGCCATGACCTTGGAGAAGGAGCCGAGGAGGACGACCCGGTCCTCGGCGCCGGGACAGGCGGCGATCCAGGGCGCGCGCTCGCCGTCGTAGCGGAGTTCGCCGTACGGGTCGTCCTCGATGATCCACAGGCCTCTGCGGGCGGCCACGGCGGCGACGGCCTCCCGGCGCGGCGCGGGCATCGTGCGGCCGGTGGGGTTCTGGAAGGTGGGGACGAGGTAGAGCAGCTTCGGACGCTCGCGCAGCACCGCCTCCTCCAGGGCCGCCGGGTCGACGCCCTCCTCGTCGCCCGGCACGGGCACCACCCGGGCGCCCGCGAGGCCGAAGACCTGAAGTGCCGCCAGATAGCAGGGGTTCTCGACCAGGACCGTGTCGCCGGGTTCGATCAGTGCCGTGGCCAGCAGGGACAGGGCCTGCTGGGAGCCGGTGGTGACGAGGAGGTCGTCGGGGGTGGTGGGCAGCCCCCGGGCCGTGATGCGGGCCGCCAGTCCGGAGCGCAGGGCAGGCTCGCCCTCCGTCGTGGAGTACTGCAGCGCCTGCGCCGGGGTCTGCGCCAGCACGTCCCGGAAGGCGGCCGCTATGCCGTCCCGGTCGAACAGCTCGGGAGCCGGGAGTCCGCCCGCGAAGTTGATGACCTCGGGGCGTGCGGTGACCGCGAGGATGTCCCGCACCGGCGAACCGCCCACGCGGCGGGCACGGGCGGCGAGCGGGGGCAGCGGAGCGCTGGGTGGAGCGGGCTCGGTGACGGTCATGGTCGGCTCTCCTTCGGCTCCGGGACGTCTCGGTGCGCAGCCTAGGAAGTTACGTGCCGTCTACACCGGTAATTCCGCGATGCGGACGCACCGAGGCGGACCGCACCCGACCAGGGGCGGTGAGCGCGGCCCAGCGAATCGGCAACCGACGACAACCCCGCGGACGGGCGCGCCCTGCCCCCGCGATTCCGGCATGATCCGCCGGCAGGCCCTAGCGCAGCTTGCGTGCCGCTTCGGTCGCCCAGTACGTGAGGATGTTCCGTGCCCCGGCCCGCTTGATGCCCGTCAGGGTCTCGAAGATGGCCCGGTCGCGGTCGACCCAGCCCTTCTCGGCGGCGGCCTCGATCATCGAGTACTCGCCGGAGATCTGGTAGGCGGCGACGGGAACGTCCACGCTGTCGGCGACCCGGGCCAGGATGTCCAGGTACGGTCCGGCCGGCTTGACCATCACCATGTCGGCGCCCTCGGCCAGGTCCAGCTCCAGCTCCCGCAGGGACTCACGCCAGTTGGCGGGGTCCTGCTGGTACGTCTTGCGGTCACCCTGCAGCGAAGAGGCGACGGCCTCGCGGAAGGGGCCGTAGAAGGCGGAGGAGTACTTGGCGGTGTAGGCGAGGATGGCGACGTCCTCACGGCCGATCTGGTCGAGCGCATCGCGGATGACGCCGATCTGGCCGTCCATCATCCCGCTCGGGCCGACCACATGGGCGCCGGCGTCGGCCTGCACCTTGGCCATCTCGGCGTACCGCTCCAGGGTGGCGTCGTTGTCGACCCGCCCCTGCGCGTCCAGCACCCCGCAGTGGCCATGGTCGATGGTCTCGTCGAGGCACAGGTCGGACATCACCAGCAGGTCGTCGCCGACCTCGGCGCGGACGTCGCGGATGGCGACCTGGAGGATCCCGTCGGGGTCGGTGCCCGGGGTGCCGAGGGCGTCCTTCTTGCTCTCCTCGGGCACGCCGAACAGCATGATCCCGGAGACCCCGGCCTCCACCGCCTCCAGGGCGGCCTTCTTCAGACTCTCCCGGGTGTGCTGGACGACCCCGGGCATGGCCGCGATCGGCACGGGCTCACTGACGCCCTCCCGGATGAACGCCGGGAGGATGAAGTCGGCGGGGTGCAGCCGGGTCTCGGCGACCATGCGGCGCATGACGGGGGTGGTGCGCAACCGCCGGGGACGCGTACCGGGGAAGGATCCGTACTTCGTCATGCCCTCTACGCTACGCCCGGGCGAGGGCCCCTCTTGCCGACGGCTTGTCGACCGGCAGGAGGAGTGGAGCCCCGGCTCAGGACGCGAAGGTCCGCCAGGCGACGCCGGTCGGCTTCGCTCCCCTGGGACCGTGCGAACTGATGGACTGCGCCCCGCGTCGCCACCATGGGTCCCCGGCATGGGCAAGTGGAGGATTCGGGCCCACCATTGGTCCCGCGACCTGCGGTTTCAGGGGGCGCGTCCGGCTCAGATCTTCCAGCCGACGCCAGGCCCCGCCCCGGCCGCCACCGGCGCGCAAACGCCGCAAACGCGCGATGGCGGAACGCGCCGCCACGGCGCGTTCCGCCACCTCACTTCCCTGGCCTCAAGTTGTCGACCTGCGCCGCCGCGCCCCCGGCCGGCGTTCGCTCGGCCGGGTCACCGGGTCGCCGGCCTCCAGCGCGGCAGCCCGCCGCTTCAGGCCGAAGTCCGCCAGCGCCTCCGCCAGCTTGTGCACCGACGGCTCCGGAGCCATGACGTCGACCCGCAGGCCGTGTTCCTCAGCCGTCTTGGCCGTCGCCGGACCGATGCACGCGATCACCGTCACGTTGTGCGGCTTGCCCGCGATACCCACCAGGTTCCGGACAGTGGAAGACGACGTGAAGAGCACCGCGTCGAAGCCGCCGCCCTTGATGGCCTCGCGGGTCTCCACCGGCGGGGGCGAGGCGCGGACGGTCCGGTAGGCCGTGACGTCGTCGACCTCCCAGCCCAGCTCGATCAGACCGGCCACCAGGGTCTCGGTGGCGATGTCCGCCCGGGGCAGGAAGACACGGTCGATCGGGTCGAACACCGGGTCGTACGGCGGCCAGTCCTCCAGCAGACCCGCGGCCGACTGCTCACCCGAGGGGACCAGATCCGGCTTCACGCCGAAGGCGACCAGCGCCTTGGCGGTCTGCTCGCCCACCGCGGCGACCTTGATCCCCGCGAAGGCACGAGCATCGAGCCCGTACTCCTCGAACTTCTCCCGCACCGCCTTGACCGCGTTGACCGAGGTGAAGGCGATCCACTCGTACCGGCCCGTCACCAGGCCCTTGACGGCACGTTCCATCTGCTGGGGCGTGCGCGGCGGTTCGACGGCGATCGTCGGAACCTCGTGCGGCACGGCACCGTAGGACCGCAGCTGGTCGGAGAGCGACGCCGCCTGCTCCTTCGTACGCGGCACGAGCACCTTCCAGCCGAACAGCGGCTTGGACTCGAACCACGACAGCTGGTCGCGGCGGGCGACGGCGGAACGCTCACCGACCACGGCTATCACCGGCCGGCCGCCATCGGGCGACGGCAGCACCTTGGCCTGCTTCAGCGTCTGCGCGATCGTGCCGAGCGTCGCCGTCCAGGTCCGCTGACGGGTCGTCGTACCGGCGATGGTGACGGTCAGCGGGGTGTCCGGCTTGCGGCCCGCCGAGACCAGCTCGCCCGCCGCCGCGGCCACGGAGTCCAGCGTCGTCGACACGACCACCGTGCCGTCCGAGGCGCCCACCTCCGTCCAGCAGCGGTCGGAGGCGGTACGGGCGTCCACGAAGCGGACGTCCGCGCCCTCGGCGTCCCGCAGCGGCACACCGGCGTACGCGGGCACACCGACCACCGCCGCCACACCCGGTACCACCTCGAAGGGCACACCGGCGGCGGCGCAGGCGAGCATTTCCTCGGCCGCGTACGTATCAAGTCCCGGGTCCCCGGACACCGCACGGACGACCCGCCTGCCGCCCCGCGCGGCCTCCATGACAAGATGAGCGGCATCCCGGACAGCAGCCGGGGCAGCGGCGGTTGTTGACGTGCCGTCAACGACCGTCAGCTGGGGCGTGCCCGTGCCCGGCGGCGGGAGAGCGGAGGGATCCGCATCCGTCCGCACGACGGAGACGCCCTGCCGGGCGTGCGTCCGGATCACGTCGAGCACGTCGTGCTCGGCGACCAGGACGTCCGCGTTCGACAGCGCCTCCACGGCGCGCAGAGTCAGCAGTCCCGGATCCCCGGGTCCGGCACCGAGGAAGGTGACGTGCCCGTGTTCCGGACCGGCGGCGGGAAGAGTGGTGGGGCTCACTGTGCTTGCTCCCCCATCAGACCGGCCGCGCCCCGGGCGAGCATCTCGGTGGCGAGTTCGCGACCGAGTGCCCACGCCTGGTCGTGCGTCTGGGGCACGGGACCGGTGGTGGACAGCTGCACCGTGCGGGTGCCGTCGGTCGTGCCGACGACGCCGCGCAGGCGCATTTCCTTGACAGACTGCCCGTCGGCCAGGAGGTCGGCCAGCGCGCCCACGGGGGCGCTGCAGCCGGCTTCCAGGGCGGCGAGCAGTGACCGCTCGGCGGTCACGGCGGCCCGCGTGAACGGGTCGTCGAGCTCAGCGAGCGCGGCGACGAGGTCCGCGTTGTCCGCGGTGCACTCGATCGCCAGGGCCCCCTGGCCGGGGGCGGGCAAAACCGTGTCGACCGACAGGAAGTCGGTGACCTCGTCGAACCGGCCTATCCGGTTCAGTCCGGCGGCGGCCAGGACGACGGCGTCCAGTTCGCCGTCGCGGACGTATCCGATCCGCGTGTCGACGTTGCCGCGGATCGGGACCGTCTCTATGTCCAGCCCGTGGGTGCGTGCGTACGCGTTCAGCTGCGCCATGCGACGCGGCGCACCCGTGCCTATGCGGGCGCCCCGCGGCAGGTCCGTGAACTTCAGCGCGTCCCGGGCGACGATCACGTCCCGCGGGTCCTCGCGCACCGGTACGGCGGCCAGGACGAGTTCCTCGGGCTGCCTGGTCGGCAGGTCCTTGAGCGAATGAACCGCGAAGTCCACCTCGCCCTTCAGCAGCGCGTCGCGCAGCGCCGTGACGAACACGCCGGTGCCGCCGATCTGCGCGAGCGCCTCGCGGGAGACATCGCCGTACGTGGTGATCTCGACCAGCTCGACGGGCCGGCCGGTCACCCGGCTCACGGCGTCCGCCACCTGCCCGGACTGGGCCATGGCGAGCTTGCTGCGCCTGGTCCCCAGTCTCAGTGCCTTCTCAGTCATGCCGGTCGGTCCTTCTTGTCTGTGCTGTCCCCGGCCCGGGAGACGGCGGCCACCGTCTCGGGGTCGAGGTCGAACAGGGTGCGCAGCGCGTCCGCGTACCCGGCGCCGCCGGGCTCGGCCGCGAGCTGCTTGACCCGTACGGTCGGCGCGTGCAGCAGCTTGTCGACGACCCGGTGCACGGCCTGCCGGATCTCGCCGCGCTGGCGTTCGTCCAGGTCGGGCAGGCGGCCGTCGAGCCGCGCGATCTCACTGGCGACGACGTCGGCGGCCATGGTGCGCAGCGCGACCACGGTCGGCGTGATGTGCGCCGCCCGTTGTGCCGCGCCGAAGGCCGCGACCTCGTCGGAGACGATACGCCGGACCTCGTCCACGTCGGCCGCCATCGGCGCGTCGGCGGAAGCCTCCGCCAGGGACTCGATGTCCACCAGGCGCACCCCGGCCAGCCGGTGCACGGCCGCGTCGATGTCGCGGGGCATGGCGAGGTCGAGGAGGAACAGGACGGGCGCCGGGCGCGGGACGCCGGCGACCGGCTCGGGCTTGCGGCGCTCGGGGATGCGGCCGACCGTGGCGGCGGTCGCGGCGAGCGCGGTGATCAGCTCGGCGTCCGCCTCGGGGCTGCGCCGCGCGCGGCGGTCCAGGGTGCCGTTGTCCACCCAGGCGGCGTGCTGTTCCAGGGTGGCCGCGTCCATGCCGGCCACGGCGGCCTCGCCGAGCACGGAGAAGCCGGTGGCGCCCTGCACGGCGGCCAGGTCCAGCGGGCAGTTCTCCTCGGTGCCGACGCTGGTGGGCGGCAGCGGGGCCGGGTGCCTCACGGCCGTGGAACCGGTGTCGGCGGCAGGCTGCCCGGTGCGGCCCTCGACCGCCTGCGCGACCGCCTCCGCCGTGAGCACCAGACCCGTCGCCCCGGTACAGGAGACGACGACGTCGGCACGTGTCAGCTCGCCCGGCACCGCGTCCATCGGTACCGCGCGGGCGGCCACGCCCGTGTCGTCGCCGCCGGCCGGGCCGCGTCCGTATTGCTCTTCGAGCAGGAGGGCGAGCCGCTCGGCGCGCTCGAAGGTGCGGTTGGCGACGACGATCTCGGCGACCCCGGCACGCGCGAGCGTGGCGGCGGCCAGCGAGGACATCGAACCGGCGCCGATGACCAGCGCCTTCCGGCCCGTGGCCCATCCCTGGACCTCTGCGCCGACGGCCAGCCGCTCCAGGCCGAAGGTGACCAGGGACTGGCCGGCACGGTCGATGCCGGTCTCGGAGTGGGCGCGCTTGCCGACCCGCAGGGCCTGCTGGAACAGGTCGTTCAGCAGCCTGCCGGCGGTGTGCAGCTCCTGGGTGCGGGCCAGGGAGTCCTTTATCTGCCCGAGGATCTGCCCCTCGCCGACGACCATCGAGTCCAGCCCGCAGGCCACCGAGAACAGGTGGTGGACGGCCCGGTCCTCGTAGTGCACGTAGAGATAGGGAGTCAGCTCCTCGAGGCCGACCCCGCTGTGCTGGGCGAGCAGCGTGGACAGCTCCGCGACACCGGCGTGGAACTTGTCCACGTCGGCGTACAGCTCGATGCGGTTGCAGGTGGCGAGCACCGCGGCCTCGGTGGCCGGCTCGGCGGCGACCGTGTCCTGGAGCAGCTTGGTCTGGGCGTCCGCGCTCAGCGCCGCCCGCTCCAGCACGCTGACCGGGGCGCTGCGGTGGCTCAGTCCCACGACGAGGAGACTCATGCCGGCATCACGGCGGGCACGTCCCCGTCGGGTCCCTGGTCGGCGGAGTCGTCGCGCGGGGTGGCCGCGGGCCGCGCGCCGTCGCCGGCGGCGGTCTCCTCACCGGCCTTGCGCTGCTCGTGGAAGGCGAGGATCTGCAGCTCGATGGAGAGGTCGACCTTGCGCACGTCGACGCCGTCCGGGACGGACAGCACGGTCGGCGCGAAGTTCAGGATGGAGGTCACACCGGCGGCCACGAGCCGGTCGCAGACCTGCTGGGCGGCACCGGCGGGGGTCGCGATCACACCGATCGACACCCCGTTGTCCTTGATGATCTTCTCGAGCTCGTCGGTGTGCTGGACGGGGATGCCCGCGACCGGCTTGCCGGCCATCGCCGGGTCGGCGTCGATCAGCGCGGCCACCCGGAAGCCGCGGGAGGCGAACCCGCCGTAGTTGGCGAGGGCGGCGCCGAGGTTACCGATACCGACGATCACAACCGGCCAGTCCTGGGTCAGGCCGAGTTCACGGGAGATCTGGTAGACGAGATACTCCACGTCGTAGCCGACACCGCGCGTTCCGTAGGAACCCAGGTACGAGAAGTCCTTGCGCAGCTTGGCGGAGTTGACCCCCGCCGCCGCGGCCAGCTCCTCGGAGGAGACCGTGGGTACCGAGCGCTCCGACAGTGCGGTCAGGGCTCGGAGGTACAGCGGAAGGCGGGCGACGGTGGCCTCGGGAATCCCTCGGCTACGGGTCGCCGGTCGGTGTGTTCGGCCAGTTGCCACGGTGCTCCTGCGGGTAGAGCGGGGCTGCAGGCGGTCATACGTTCCCGGACCGCCCCGTCGACAGCAGGCTATGTCTTTGTGAACGCGTGCACAAAGATGGTGTCCGATTTGCCCGGCCAACGTGACCGGGGTCACGCATGTGCTCCCTGGCGCCGTTCGCGGGGGCAAAACGCCACACTCCTCGCATATCCCGCCCCCGAGACCAAACCACCGTCGATCCTAAGCGACGTTCGACGGCCTCTTGTACTACTCGGTCAGTTCCTTGCGGAGGCGGGCCTCGTCCACCCGCCAGAAGGTGTGCTGCCGGCCGTCCACGAGGACGACCGGGATCTGCTCCCAGTACTCGTCGTGCAGTGCAGGGTCCTCGGTGATGTCCTTTCGTTCCCAGGGGACGCCGAGTTCGCCGCAGACCTTCTCGATCACGGTCTGCGCGTCGTCGCACAGATGACAGCCGGGCTTGCGGATGAGGGTGACCAACCGCTCCTGGGGGGCGGCCTTACGCCGGAAGAGGGGACTCATGCCGGCCATTCTCCCGCCTCTTTAACGACGAGGTCGCGGAGAGTTCACACCCTTCAAACCTCTCGACTCCGGAACCACCGGACGGACTGGCTATGCTCACGCCATGGCCGCTCTCGGATGGCTCACTCCCCGTAGGCGCTCCGCCACGGCGCGGAGCGTGTTGGCAGGCGAGGCCTCGGCGGAGGCTGCCCGCAAGTCCTCGCAGGAAGTTCCGCAGGTCGCCGTGCGCGAACCGGCCTTCCCGGTGCTCGGCGACGACAAGGCCGCCGCCTTCTTCGACCTCGACAACACCGTGATGCAGGGCGCCGCGCTGTTCCACTTCGGGCGGGGCCTGTACAAGCGGAAGTTCTTCGAGACGCGCGACCTCGCCAAGTTCGCCTGGCAGCAGGCGTGGTTCCGGCTGGCCGGCGTGGAGGACCCGGAGCACATGCAAAACGCCCGGGACTCCGCCCTCTCGATCGTCAAGGGCCACCGCGTCGCCGAGCTCAAGGCCATCGGCGAGGAGATCTACGACGAGTACATGGCCGAGCGCATCTGGCCGGGCACCCGCGCCCTGGCCCAGGCCCACCTCGACGCGGGCCAGAAGGTGTGGCTGGTCACCGCGGCACCGGTGGAGATCGCGCAGGTCATCGCGCGACGGCTGGGTCTGACGGGCGCGCTGGGCACGGTGGCGGAGTCGGTCGACGGCGTCTACACCGGCAAGCTGGTCGGCGAACCCCTGCACGGCCCCGCGAAGGCGGAGGCGGTGCGCGCCCTGGCCGCGGCGGAGGGCCTCGACCTCTCCCGCTGCGCCGCCTACAGCGACAGCCACAACGACATCCCGATGCTGTCCCTGGTCGGTCACCCGTACGCCATCAACCCCGACGCCAAGCTGCGCAGGCATGCCCGCGAGAAGGACTGGCGCCTCCGGGACTACCGCACGGGCCGGAAGGCGGCGAAGGTCGGCATCCCGGCCGCGGCGGGAGTGGGCGCCGTGGCCGGCGGCACCGCGGCAGCGATCGCACTGAGCCGGCGTCGTCGATAACCCGGCACCCGATCAGCGGAACGCACCGATCCCGCGGTCACCCCCACCCCCCGGCCCGGCCGACGCACCGAGTCGATCACCGGCCGACTCGCGCGGTCATGCCCAGCGACGCCGAAACCTGTCCCCTGCCGCCGGATTATGCCGTCCCTTCCCCAACACGCCCTCACTTCGCCGAAACCGACCCTTTTCCGGTCAACAACCGATCACTCTGTGGAACTTGATAGGGCGTCAATCGATAACAGAAGCGACGCAATCGGTGATTTGAGCAACTCGGTGTAGCAGCGCCTGCACGAAGCGTTATTCTCCTCAGACGCATACCGGTACCCCTCCGTCGCTACGACGGGTGAACGGTCCCGCACTGCACGTGATGAAAGCTCTGCCTCTGGGAGTCCCGTGTACCCACACGTCGGGGTTGACGCCTCGGGCCTGGCTACGCTGCGTACAGCAGTCGCAGCGGTCAAGGAGACGCTGCGCGGCTTCGTCCCCACCGCGTACGGCGTCCCCGCCTTCGCCGCCGCCGCGCCCCTCGGCCCGTGCTACGCACTGGCCGAGGGCAGCGCAGCGGTCGGCAGACGAGGCCGCTCCACCGGCGCGCCCACCGCCCGCCGCCCGGCCGCCGACAGCGACAGCGCCCGGATGATGGACCTCGTCGAGCGTGCCCAGGCGGGGGAGGCCGAGGCCTTCGGCCGGCTCTACGACCAGTACAGCGACACGGTGTACCGCTACATCTACTACCGGGTGGGCGGCAAGGCGACCGCCGAGGACCTGACGAGTGAGACCTTTCTGCGGGCGCTCCGCAGGATCGGCACCTTCACCTGGCAGGGCCGGGACTTCGGCGCGTGGCTGGTGACCATCGCCCGTAACCTCGTCGCCGACCACTTCAAGTCCAGCCGCTTCCGCCTGGAGGTCACCACCGGCGAGATGCTCGACGCCAACGAGGTCGAGCGCTCCCCGGAGGACTCCGTCCTGGAGTCCCTCTCGAACGCCGCCCTGCTGGACGCCGTACGCCGGCTCAACCCCCAGCAGCAGGAGTGTGTGACGCTCCGCTTCCTCCAGGGGCTCTCCGTCGCCGAGACCGCCCGCGTGATGGGCAAGAACGAGGGGGCCATCAAGACCCTCCAGTACCGGGCGGTGCGCACGCTCGCCCGGCTCCTGCCGGACGACGCCCGCTGACGTCAACACCCTGAGCGACGCCAACTCACGCTCCGTGAAAGACCGTTGCTTTCCTGAGCCGATCATCCGCCGTCCGTAACCCAAGTGCCGAGCCACTCGTTGTGCGGGATACAGGCTCCCTGTGGTCACGTCCTGGCCGACCCTGATCGCTCGATCGGGGGAAGTGGTCGTGGGCGTGCAACCCTCAGGACCCCCTGGGGAGTCGACTGTCATGACGAGAGGAGGTGCCGCCAGTGATCGCGAACGTATCGGCGCACCGGCGGGCGAACGCCTTCGCCCAGGCCCTGGAGGAGCAGTCCGACCGGGACACGGCGGCCGAGCAGTCCGCAGCACCGGCGCTATCGCCGCCGGCCACCGAGGAACAGTCCGGGCGGGGCGAGCTCTTGGCCCTCGCGACGGGCCTCCTCGCGCTGCCAAGGCCGCAGCTCGACCCCGAGGTCAAGGTCGTCCAGCGCGCCCAGCTGGTGGCCGCTATGGAGGCCATGCTCCAGGAGGGGACCGGGGCGGCGGGTGCATCGGTGCCCGAGCAGCGTCCCCGCAGCAGCCGGGGTGCGCACCGGGCGAGCCCGCTGGGCAAACTCAGACCGCGTTCGAGACTGACCAAGGGACTCGCCGCGGGCGGGCTCAGCGTCGGCGTGGCCGCCGGGGCCTTCGGCGGAGTCGCCGCCGCGAGTTCCGACGCCCTGCCCGGCGACTCGCTGTACGGACTCAAACGCGGCATGGAGGACTTCAAGCTCAACTACCTGAGCGACGGGGACGGCGAGCGCGGCCAGACGTACCTCGACCAGGCCTCCACCCGGCTGAGCGAGGCACGTCGGCTGATGGAGCGCGGCCGCGGCGGCCACCTCGACCACGAGTCCATCGGCGAGATCCGCCGCACCCTGTCCGGCATGCAGCACGACGCGACCGAAGGCCACCGGCTGCTGCACGCGGCCTATGAGCGCGACCCGGATTCCCTGGGCCCCATCCAGGCACTCTCCGCCTTCTCTCAGTCGCACCGCAAGGCCTGGAGCGCGCTGAGCGACCGGCTGCCCGTGCAGCTGGGAGACGTCAAACAGCAGGTCTCGTCGGTGTTCGACGCCATAGACGACGAGGTCGCCCCGCTGCGGTCCCTGCTCCCGCAGCCACCCGCGCAGTCCGGCGGAGGCACCCGGCACGGCTCCGGCTCGGCATCCACCGGCTCGTCCGGTGCCCACCGCTCGACCGCGCCCAGCTCCGGCAACACGCCTTCCGCCGGCCAGCACGCGGGCTCCGGCAGCCCCAGCGATTCGGCCACCGGCGACAGCGGCGACGGCCTGCTCGGCGGCAACACGGGCGGTCTGCTCGACCCGCCCAAGACCGGCTCCGACGGCGGCTCCCCGGCCACCACGAAGCTCCCGACGAGCGAGCCGGACGTCACCCTCCCACCGCTCCTTCCGGGCCTCCTGCCCGGCCTGGGCATCGACGGCGAGGACGCCGGCTGACCCCCTGGAGACACGACGGCGGGGGCGCCCCTCTCCGAGCAGGAGCGCCCCCGTTGCCGTACCGCCGAAACCGCCGAACCCGTCAGAAGAACACCGACCGCCGCTGCACCAACAACTTGTAGAGCGTGTGCTGGATCTGCTCGCGGACCTGGTCGGTCAGGTTGAACATCAGCATCGGATCCTCGGCCGCCTCCGGCGGATAACCGTCCGTGGGAATCGGCTCGCCGAACTGGATCGTCCACTTGGTGGGGAGCGGGACCGCCCCCAGCGGGCCCAGCCACGGGAAGGTCGGCGTCAGCGGGAAGTACGGGAAGCCCAGCAGCCGGGCGAGGGTCTTGGCGTTGCCGATCATCGGGTAGATCTCCTCGGCCCCGACGACCGAGCACGGGATGATCGGCGCACCCTGACGCAACGCCGTGGAGACGAAACCGCCCCGCCCGAACCGCTGGAGCTTGTAGCGCTCGCTGAACGGCTTGCCGATGCCCTTGAAGCCCTCCGGCATCACCCCGACCAGTTCACCCTGCTCCAGCAGCCTTTGGGCGTCCTCGGCGCAGGCGAGGGTGTGCCCCAGCTTGCGGGCCAGCTCGTTGACCACAGGCAGCACGAAGACCATGTCGGCCGCGAGGAGCCGTAGATGCCGGCCGGCCGGGTGGTGGTCGTGCACCGCGACCTGCATCATCAGGCCGTCCAGCGGCAGCGTCCCGGAGTGGTTGGCGACGATCAGCGCCCCGCCGTCGGCCGGAATGTTCTCGATGCCCTTCACCTCGACCCGGAAGTACTTCTCGTACACCGGCCGCAGCAGCGACATCAGGACCTGGTCGGTCAGCTCCTCGTCGTAACCGAAGTCGTCGACCTCGTAGTCCCCGGTGAGCCGGCGGCGCAGGAAGGCCAGGCCGCTCGCGATGCGGCGCTCGAGCCCGCCGTCGACGTGCGGCTTGGCCGACGGCTCTTCCTCGCGGGTCACGGGCCCCTCATCCTGCGGGACGGCCCTGGTGGGCAGGGGCTGGACCTCGCGGACCGGTGCGGGCTCGCCGGCCGCGCCGCGCCTGCTCCCGGCGCCGCGGCGCCGCGACGGCCGCTGGGCGGCGCTCCCGCGGGACCGGTCGTCGTCGAACGGAATGACCTTGGCGTCCGCCATCGTTGCTGCGCTCCTCAGTTGGCGCTCTGCGTCGGGAGGTGCCCGCTGCCCTTCACGGCAAGCGCGGCGACCCGGTCGATGGCCCCCGCGAGGGCCTCCGGCGGCAGCAGCCCGGGGCCCTGGCTGCGCGCGAAATCCGCGAACGTCTCCGCCGTCGTGTACTTGGGCTGGAATCCCAGCGTCTCGCGCATCTGGTCGGTGGCCACCACCCGGCCGTGCGTGAGCAGCCGGATCTGCTCCGGCGAGAAGTCCGTCATACCCAGCGTACGCACCAGCGAGCCGACCCAGGTGACCGCGGGCAGCAGCAGCGGCACGGTGGGCCGGCCCAGACGCCTGGAGCACTGCGAGAGCAGCAGCACGCCGTCGCCCGCGATGTTGAAGGTGCCGCTGTTGAGAGTGCCCCGGCGTGGCTCGTGGGAGGCGATCCGCAGCACCTCGATGACGTCGTCCTCGTGCACGAACTGCAGCCGGGGGTCGTAGCCGAACACGGTCGGCAGGACGGGCAACGCGAAGTACGAGGCGAGCGGCGTGTCCGCGGTCGACCCCAGGATGTTGGCGAAGCGCAGCACACACACGGCGACGTCCGGCCGCCGCCGGGCGAACCCGCGCACATACCCCTCGACCTCCACCGAGTCCTTCGCGAACCCGCCGCTGGGCAGCGACTTGGGCGGAGTCGTCTCGGTGGACACGGCAGGATCCCGCGGCGCGGATCCGTAGACATGCGTACTGGACTTCACCACCAGCCGCTGCACGGTCGGCGACTTCTGGCAGGCGCCGAGCAGCTGCATGGTGCCGATGACGTTGGTTTCCTTCACCGTGGCCCGGCTGCCGCCGCCCAGCGCGGTGCCGGTGACATCCATGTGGACGACCGTGTCGGCGGCCGTCTCGGCGAGCACCCGGGCGATGGTGGGCTGCCTGATGTCGGCCTGGATGAAGTCGGCACCACCCAGATGGTGCGCCGGCGGCACCACGTCCACGGCGATCACCCGGTCCACCTCCGGGTCACGCTGGATCCGCCGCACGAACCGGCCGCCCAGTTGCCGGGCCACTCCGGTGACGAGCACGACCTTCCCCAAGATCAGCGCCTTCCTTCCCGATCTCGTGCGCAACCTGCTCTCAACCCGCGTTCCCCGTGTGCGGCCAACTTAGCGGGTTGGTGTTGCACTGTGATGACCGCCCGATGCGCGAGGTGACGGAAATTCACCAGTCGGAATATGCCGATGCCGCCGAGACGGCCGTGGAATGCGTGTCCGGATACGCCTGTGGCCCCCCATCCATGCGGATGGGGGGCCACAGATCACGCTCTCGCGGCGCCGCTTACTTCTTGTTGCGGCGCTGAACGCGCGTGCGCTTGAGCAGCTTGCGGTGCTTCTTCTTGGCCATCCGCTTGCGCCGCTTCTTGATAACAGAGCCCACGACTACCCTCGCTCACTTCTCATCACTCGGTTGTTTGGGCGCCATGGGCCCACACGACCTACGAGGGGCTAGCCTACCCGCTCGCGCGTTGAGCTTGTAATCGAGGGGTGCTCCGGCGTCTGCCGGAAGCGCCGTCAGGCCGTCTCCACCCCCACATAACTCTCGCGGAGGTACTCGTGTACCGCTTGCTCGGGGACGCGGAAGGACCGCCCCACCCGGATCGCGGGCAGATGACCACTGTGCACCAGCCGGTACACGGTCATCTTCGACACTCGCATCACCGAGGCGACCTCCGCCACGGTAAGGAACTGAACCTCGTTCAGAGGCCTCTCGCCAGCTGCAGCCATGACACACCTGAACCTTCCGCACTCGACGGCCACCGGCTTCCCCTTCCGGTGACTCTTCGTCGTTGCGTGCTCACTCCCCAGACTAGGGGCGGGTGATGCGAGTGGGGAAGAGGTGCACCCATCGGCGGCCTACTGTGACAGACAGGCTCGATTGAGTACGTAGCGGGTGAGCGGCCGGTAGTAAACAGACGGCACTGCGTCATCAACCGGAACGGCGACGGACACGACTCCCTGAGCCTCCCCGACGAACAGCGCGGGGTCGTCCGTGTCCGCGAGTCCGATCGCCTCGAACCCCAGCTGACCTGCACCGCAGACCCAGCCGTGGTCGCCGATCACCAGCTCGGGCAGCGGCCCGCCGGCGTCGGCAGCAGCGGACAGGGCGACCCGAACCGGGAGCGGTGAGTGGCAGTGCGCACCCGGCTCACAACCGGGGCGCTCGACCTCCGGTTCCCGCACCAAGGCAACACCTCGTACGTAGTCCAGGTTGTACGTACGTAGACCGAACCGGGTCACTATGTCGACAGAGCGACCCTGCGCCGGGGTGAGCACCTCACACCCCACTGCCGACAACGCGTCCGCCAAGCCACCGTAGAAACCGAGCAGCCGATGCGGATGCCCGGTCCCGAGGAGCACGGGCACACCACGCCGGGCCGCACTCCGGATCCGCTCCGCGAAGGCGTCCAACGCGGCCAGCGTCCGCTCCGGGTCGATCACATCCGACCCAGAAGTGTGCAGAGGATCGGCCGAAACTCCGCACTTCTCCGCCATCAGGGCAAGCAACTCCCGCTCACCCCAACCCCACTCCGGATCGATGCCGATCAACACACGGGGATCCCGGGCCGCGAACAGCCGATAGCTACGAAGACTGTCCTCCCGAGAGGTGGCCACCTCCCCGGCAAGCCGGGCAGCCAGCAGATGCGCACGGAGGGCATCGGCGGTCAACACGGGTGCGATGGTGGCTCATGAGGAGAGGAGAGGCAGGCAGAACGGGCGAACACCGCACGGTTGGCGTAATGGAAACTCTTTCGACTCCCCGAGTCGGGCCGGCCGGTCCAGGGGCACGGAGCCCCCTGGTGGCTCACGCCAACAGCCCGCGCAGCGGAAACACGGCCCGACGAGTGGCCAGCACCGCCTGATCCAAGCGGTCGGCGGGGTCGTACCCCGACTCCCACGAAGCGAACGACACCGGCCACCGCCCATCGGTCATCCGCTGTGGCCCCAACTGCCGGGTCCGGGCGAACACCTCCCGCCGCCACCCCTCGGGAATCACCGTCTCCGGCGCGACCTCCCGCCCCGCGGCGATCCCCACCAGATGCGTCCACGACCGCGGCACCACATCCACCACCGCGTACCCGCCGCCCCCCAACGCGACCCACTTGCCGCCCGCGTACTCGTGCGCCAGCCCGTGACACGCCACCTGCACGGCCCGCTGCGCGTCCAAGGACACGGCAAGATGCGCGAGCGGGTCCTCGAAGTGCGTATCCGCGCCGTGCTGCGACACCAGCACCTGCGGCCGGAACTCGGCGAGCAGCTCCGGCACCACCGCGTGAAACGCGCGCAGCCACCCCGCGTCCCCGGTGCCGGCCGGCAGCGCCACGTTCACGGCCGCCCCCTTGCCCGCCCCGGCCCCGGTCTCCTGCGGCCACCCGGTCTGCGGGAACAACGTACGCGGATGCTCGTGCAGCGAGATCGTCAGAACCCGCGGATCCTCCCAGAACGCCGCCTGCACCCCGTCCCCGTGATGCACGTCGACGTCCACATACGCGACCCGCTGGGCGCCCAGCTCCAGCAGCCGCGCGATGGCCAGGGCGGCGTCGTTGTAGATACAGAACCCCGACGCACCCCCGGGCATCGCATGATGCAGCCCGCCCGCGAAGTTCACGGCGTGATCGGCGTCCCCCCGCCACACCGCCTCCGCCGCCCCCACCGACTGCCCCGCGATCAGCGCGGACACCTCGTGCATCCCGGCGAACGCCGGATCGTCCACCGTGCCGAGCCCGTACGACCCGTCGGCCGACCCCGGATCCGCCGACGCGGCCTTCACGGCGTCGATGTAGTCCTCCCGGTGGACCAGCCGCAGCGTCGACTCCCCGGCCGCTTTCGCCGCCACCACCGTCATCTCCCGGTGGAGCCCGAAAGCATCCACCAGCTTCCGGGTCAGTTCCAGCCGGACCGGATCCATCGGATGGTCCGGACCGAAGTCATAGCCCGTTACTGCCTCGTCCCACATCAGCTGTGCGCGGCCGCTCATGCCCGCCACCGTATCGGTCCGGTTGAGCCGCGAACGACCTGGCGTATCCCAACGTCACCAGCACCAACACCATCGGCACGAGCATGGCGCCCCGGTAGCTCCAGGCATCCCCGAGCGCCCCCACCAACGGAGAACCGATCAGGAAACCTACGTAGTTGAAGATGTTGAGCCGGGCGATCGCCGCGTCCGAGGCGCCCGGGAAGAGCCGTCCCGCCGCCGCGAAGGTCTGCGGTACCAGCACACACAGACCCAGCCCCAGCAGGGTGAACCCGAGCATCCCGACCCACGCGTCCGGTGCCACGGACACCACCGCGAACCCCCCGGCCGCCACCAGCGCCCCGAGCCGTACCACCACGGCCGCCCCGAACCGCCGCACCCCGAAGTCCCCGATGGCCCGCCCCACCAGCGTGGTCACCATGTACACGTTGTACGGCACCGTCGCCAGCTGCTCGGAGCTCCGCAGCACATCCTTCAGGTACTTCGCACTCCAGTTGGAGACGGTCGAGTCCCCGATGTAGGCGAAGGTCATCACCAGACACAGCGGCAGCAGCAGCCTGAAGACGACACGCCCGCCCTGGCCGGCGCCCTCCTCCACAGGCGCCGGATCCCCGTCGACGTACCACCGGCTCCCCACCAGCGCCCCCGGCAGCAGCACGGCCACCACCGGCAGGTACGACACCCACAGGGCGAGATGCCAGTGCGCCCCGGCCCAGGCGAGCGAGGCCCCCACGATCCCGCCCAGGCTGTAGACGGCGTGGAAACTCAGCATGATGCTGCGCCCGTACGTCCGCTGGAGACTGACCCCGAGCATGTTCATGGAGGCGTCCAGCGCCCCCACGGCAAGCCCGAACGCGGCCAGGGCCAACCCCAGCTCCCCCATCACCCCACCGGCCCCCACCCCGAGCAGCGCCAGCAGCACCACCGGCTGGGACCAGCGCAGCAGCCGACTGGGCCGGACCCGCTTCACCAGGTGCTCGGTCGTCACGCTGCCGACACCGGCGAGGATCGGTACGGCGGCCAGGAAGACGGGCAGCAGCGCGTCGGAGACGCCGTACCGGTCCTGGACGGCCGGGATGCGCGTCACCAGCAGTGCGAAGGTGGCGCCCTGCGCGAAGAAGCTGAACGCCAGCGAGGCCCTACCGCGCCGCAGCACACCAGTCATGGCGGCGAGCGTAGGGCCCCGGGCTACCGCTGGGTAGGTCCAGCCAAAGATGAATTTCCTTCAGCTTTGCTCGGCGGAGGGTCAGGCGGCGACGGCGACCGCAGGCTGCTCGACCCGGCCGGCACCGGCCTCGACCTCGGCGGCCAGCAGCTGCTCCATCGGCCCGACGGCCAGGCCGCCGCCGACCACGATGCCGACCGCGATCGCACCGAGCATGATCACCGTGCCCAGCCACACCATGGTGTCGACGGGGATGGTGTACGCGCCCACGACCCGCACGACGCACTCGGCGAGCAGCGCCAGGCCCCAGACGACGGAGAACGCCTTCTCCTTCCGCCGGAAGCCCTCGGACCTGGTGCCCACTCCGGTCATCAACCGCTCCCAGGCGGCCTCCCTGGCCGTGTCGCCCTTGATGAGGAAGGGCTTCATACCGGCGGTCATCATCGGCTTGCCGAACACGACGGAGACCAGGATCCCGATGGCGACCGTGCTGCTGACCCCGCTGTCCTTGGCGAGCATCAGCCGCGGGTCACCGGACACGAAGCTCAGCAGCAGCGAGACGACGTTGACGACCAGGATGAGGCCGGCCAGCGCATTGGTCCTGCGCTCCTTGACCAGACCCCACACGGTCCGCACCGCCGGCACCACGCTGCTCCAGGCGAGCGCCGCGAAGGTGCTCATCCCGAAGGCGTCCTTGAAGAGGTAGTACGAGCCGAGCGGCACCGCCACGTCCATGAGCAGCGGCCTGAAGTTGTCCAGCACACTCGGGTTCTGCTTCTGGCCGTTGCTCCGGCCCTGGGTCCCCGTGTTCTTCGTCATGCCCTCAGCTTCGCCGCTGGGCGGGGTCCCCCACTAGAAACGATCGTCCGGAGGTCCGCATGACAATTGTCAGGCCCGGAACGGTGGCCCGGGTCATACCAGCAGATCAGCCAACTCGCCCATGCTGGAGAAGAGTTGGCTGGCGCCCGCGAGCTTCACCGCCGGTGTCATCGCGGTGAACCCGTACACGTCCATCCCGGCCGCCACGGCCGCCCGCACGCCCAGCGGTGAGTCCTCTATGACCAGGCACCGCTGCGGGGCGGTACCCATCCGCTCGGCCGCGAAGAGGAAGAGATCGGGCGCCGGCTTGCCGCGTCCCACATCCTGTGAGCTGAAGATCCTCTCTTCCTCGAACCACCGGTCGAGTCCGGTCGCCCGGTGCCCGACCCGGATCCGCTCATGGCTCCCGGAGGAGGCGACACAGTACGGCACCCCGTCGGCGGCCAGCTTCTCCAGCACGCCGTCGACGCCGGCCACGGGCTTCAACTCCCGTTCGAAAGCGGCGAACACGCGGGCGTGGAGGACATCGTCGAAGTCGTCCGGCAGCTGCTGCCCCGTCCGCTCCAGCACCAGCTCGTGGATCCGGTGCATGGCCGAACCCATGTAGTCCCGGATGGAGTCCTCGTACGACGTCGGGTGCCCCAGCTCGGTCAGATAGGCGGCCAGGTGCCGGTTGGAGATCGGCTCACTGTCCACGAGGACACCGTCGTTGTCGAAGATGATCAGGTCGTAGCGCATGCCTCGACCCTAAAGGACCCGGAACGCAGAAAACCCCCGCATCTTTCGATGCGGGGGTTTTCCCAAAGATTGTTCGGCGGCGTCCTACTCTCCCACAGGGTCCCCCCTG